>CANRZQ010000138.1 GCA_947644475.1 uncultured Muribaculaceae bacterium | reverse complement strand
GTCTGGGAGTATGGGAATGAGGCGGTTCTCTTTAGGCGACGTGCCGCGGCATTTCAGGAGCACCGGTGTCATGGCCGGCACTATGCCCGATTCGAGGCGGCGGATTATTATGGTGTTCACGCCATTTTGCGTTTCAATGCTTTCTGCCACATATGCCTCTACGCCGTCGGGCTCGTAACACTCATATGGGAAAGCCGTGTACATCGATGTCCAGTAGCCGCCTTCGAACTTCATTGTTTCGTCGGGCATCGCTCCGAAATAATGCTTGTCGATGTGCTCGATGTCGACGGGCTGAATCTCGAGGTCGCCGTTCACCAGCTGCATCACATCGCCGGGCTTGTCTGTCGTTACCCACGCCCTGCGCTGTGCCCCTGCAAATTGGAGCGTCAAGTCCTCGGTTGCTATTTTGCTTCCGATATGATAAAATCCCGGCAGCGTGCCTGCCCTTAGTTCGAAATCAGTATTCACCGGAAGAATTTCTGCGGTCGACGTGCCTTGTGCCGACGCCACTATCTTGTCGGCCACTTTTGTGCTGCGGACGGTAGAGCGCACGTCTGCCGTGGCTTCTGCCGTGACATAGAATATGCTTCCCGCATCGGCATATGGTGCCTCCGACATGGCATAGGCGTCGGGAGTCTTATAGCCGTTATTGTCCGTGCCGTACTGCTGGAAATATGAATATTGGTTCAGGTCGATTGTGGCAGTTAGAATACGGGTCTCGTCATTGGACCCTGTGCCGAAATCCGTGGCCTTATAGCGGTGCGAGCCGATAATGGTCAGGAAATGGGTCTCGTCTTTGAGTAGCGGAGATTGGAGGCGATAGTAACCGTAAATCTTGTTATTTTCGTCGGTCTTGATGCCGAATTCAAGCCGGAAGCGGGCGGTGAACACCTCGTTTTCGGCCACGACATGATTTTTGATAATATTGTCGGTGGTGATGAGGTTGCCGTCATTGTCATACCACCCCTCGAAAATCACTTGCTTGCCCGGCTCCATTTTATGGCCCCATTCTTCCATGGCTGCGCGTGTGTATGCCTCGATGTCTACCACATCGCCGGCGGCGTTCACCGACTTGTTCACCGTCGGCTTTGCCGAGTCGTATACTTTTACCCAGCCTATGGTGTAGTCATTGCTCCTTACGGTCAGTGCCGATGGCGCGAATGTGGCTGTTATGGCCTTTGAGTCAGGAGATGCCTCTTTTTTGGATGTTACGCCGGTGTATGGATAATAGCGCGGATTCTCAGTATTGTTGTCGCTCCATTTCTGGAAAGCATAGCCGGCATCGCCTTTGGCAAACAGGAGGTAGCCATGATTGGCGGAGGAGCCTGTCGCGCTCATGGGTTTGGTGCCAATGGTGAGGGAATGTGTCTCAGAAGTGATTTGCGAATCGTCTTTAAGGTCATTCTTGCCGTATTCCGACACATACACCTTGCCGTTGCCCGACGATGTGGCCGTTACTTTTGAGTATAATGTGCCTGCAAATGCGTTTGCCGAGACCATTATAAGTGCGGCAGCGGCAACGCAGCGGCATAGCGAAAGAATGTGGTTAATCATAATGATTTTATGGTTTTAGAGAGAAAATGCGAGAGCACGCGTATAGCGATGGCACCCGAGATAATGCTGCCTGCTGCTCCGCTTTCGGAGGTGAATAGCGGCGAGGCTGTGAACAGGGCGCAGGCCGCGCCGTAGGCAATAAAGATAATGCGGTAGGCCGGCGTCTTGCGCAGAAACGCCCATGTGAGCAGCGGCAGCAGATTCAGAGGAATAAACATCCAGTGCCATCCATGCCCGATTCCCGACGGAATCACAGCCAGGACGATAATGGCCGCGGCCGCAGCCGATTCAGCGGCAAGTGCCGCGATGTCGGCCGCTTTTACCATGCTCCGGCATCTGCCTGTTCGTTCTGCAATTGATACAACTGCCGATAGTGCCAGCACGACAAGGGCAATCGCCACAGGCCCGAGGCCGCCGTGGCTGCCGGTGCGTTGTGCGCCCCGCAGAAGTGTCTTCGGCTCCGCGCCAAGCAATGGGCGTTCTGTTCCGTCGGCCGATACGATGGTGGCCTTCGGCAGCCGTTCGGCCATCATCACCGGGTAGGTGGCCGCCTGGTCGGGGTCGGTCTTGTCGCAGTCGGCCCCAATCGCTATCGTGAGCAGCAGTTTTGTCCAGGGCCTGTCTTCGTCGATTAATTCCGCGATGCGGGCGGCGTTGTCCATTGTGCCGATGCGGTCGTGCATCCGGATTCGGTCGGTGCCAAGAGCCTCGTTGATTTTAAGCAATATCTCCGAACTGCAATTGCGGTAGCGGATGTTGAAATCTTCCTCGGCGCCAAGTTCCGATGCCTCGTCGAGCAACTGCCATAATGTGCGTATCTGGCTGTCGGTGAGGTTGAGGGGATATTCCTTTACCTCACGGCCCTCCGTCCGGAATTGGTCGATATACTCGCTTGTGGCTATCCGGGAGAACCGGCCCTTGACTCGCCCTAAAATCTGGATTCCGGTGTTTTCGGAACTTGTCTCGAAACTGAACACATTGTCGAGGTCGAAATCCGGGCATTGGAGGCGTACGGCGGCATGTCCCGTGCACTGATACACCTTCTCGCCGGGCGATGTAGCCAGGATGGAAGCATACACCGGCTCGGTGAAAGATTGCGCTGCGCACAGGCCCGCATGCAGCCACAGCAATAAGAAAACCGCAGCCGCGGCGAGCAGCCGTAAGTTGCGGTTTTCATTATTTGATGTCGTGCGTTTCGGCAACTTGCTGAATCGTGTATTATTTTACAAGAATCTTCTTGCCGTTGAGGATATAGATGCCGCCCGACACGGGATGAGCGACACGGCAGCCGTTAAGGTCGTAGATGGTGTCGGCTTTCATGCCTTCGGCTTCAATATCGGTTATGCCGGAAGGTGTAAGCAGCTCGTCGGAGGGTGTGCCGAGGCTTATGGAGTTGAGGCGTTTGTCCTTGGCGGCGATAAGGAAGGCATGGTTGGCCGGAATAGTGGCTGTTTCCTGGAACCAGGGTGTCGACATGCTCACGCCCGTTACAGGAGCCGAGGCCTCGCGTGAGGTAAGGTTATACACTTTCGAGTTGTTCTCGTCGAAATTTATGTCGTATAGACCCGAAAGGTGACGCGCTGTTGCCGATGTGCGCAGAAGCACGCCATAGGTGTTGGCATCTGACGATGCGGCGCGCATGGCGGGACTGTGCTGCACGGCCACTTCTTCATCCGATACGATAAAGCCGCCGGGAGTGGATACAGCAGGGTCGTAGTCGCCGGCCTGTGCCTCGTAGGGGATACGCACCTTGTTGCTTTCCACTGTCTCGTCGGAAGATACGGCGAGCATCGGGGTGAGGCGTGCCACTTTTGTGGCTGTGGCATTGTCGAGGTCGATATATTCAACCTCTCCGAGTTTCTCGAGCGACGAGGTGCTCAGGGCATAGCTGGCATCGAGGGTAAGGAACGACACGTCTGTGCCTTCGATGGCCTCAACGGGGAAGTCGAAATATATGGCGGCGTAGTGGGAGTCGGTTTCTCCGGGCTTGTTGATTTTGTGAGCCGCGATGTCGATTGCAAAATAATTGTCGGTGTTCTCGTCGACGGGTATCACATTCCAGATGGCGGCATTGCCGGCGGCAATAGCCTGCTCGCTGCCGAGGAGGCCAAATCTCGATGCGTTGTCGCTCACGGTGCCGAATGTGCTGAATTCATTGGTGCCGTCGGAAAAGCGTCCGTTGGTGAGGTAAAGTTTCTGGCCCTCCATTATGGTGGGGATATAAGCCAGGAAGCCTCTCATTATCTCGTGTTTCTGCATCTCGGTGGCAAAGTCCTTGAAGTTGATGCCGGCAACGGAGGCATCCGGAGCCTGCTCGGGGTCGAAGAAACGGGCCACATACATTTTTATCCAGTTGTACAGCACCTCGTGGTCGGCGAATATTTTCTCGTAGGAGAGTGTGTACACATTGGTCTCGGGGTTGAAGCAGTCGGAATATTTTTTGCTCAGGTCAAGGCCCCATTCTTTCCATAGGGCGGCCTCTTTGGCGTCGATAGCCTCGCCGGAGCCAAGGCCGTCTTTCCCTGACATATACTGGCGCATGCACTCGAACCCGATTTCAAACGATTTCTTGTTTTTCTCGTTGGCGAGATAGAATTTGCTCACCTCGGTGCAGTCGATCCAGTTGAAATAAAGGCGGTACTGATTCTCGCCCACAGGTTCAAGATAGGCGTGAAGGTCGATATTTGCCGACACCTCTTGATTGAAGCGTTGGGCGAATACGGCCAGGTCTTCCTGGTCGGCGGTGATGCCGAGGCGGTCCTTGGCCTCTTGCGGAAGTTTTGCGACCTCGCCGTCGAGACGCGATGCCACCACTTCGAAAAGTGCCTGTATCACGGCGCGTCCGGTTGCGATGTAGCCAATTTCGCGTGCCTGGCGCTGGAGCTGGTATGCCGCCGTCTCATAGTCGTCGGCTTTGATAGACGTGGCAATCTCGGTCACTTTCTCCATATAGTCGGCCGCAGGCGCGCCGAACACCTCGATGCCCTGCGAGCTGAGGTTGCCGATTTTGTAGCGTGTGGCGCCGCCCATGGGCTTTTCCTCCACGGCGCGCAGGCGCATGACAGTGCCTGCATTGGTGAGGGCGTTGGTGTATTCACAGTCGGGGGCAGTGGTAAACGGGCCACGCACCTCCACATACATGCCGTCGGCATAGTCGTTGGCAAGGGCGCTCTGCACGCGGAAATATCCCTGGATATCGGCAGCGCTCGCCGATATCGATGCGCCCAGAATTGCCGCAGCAACAAAGGAAAGAGTAGTAAATTTTTTCATAGGTATTTTGTTAAATGTATTTTGTGTAATATAGGGTTATATGCGATTGTTGTTCTCTATTTTATTAACTGATTGTAAATATGTCGGTTTTGGTGGAAAATTTGTCACAAAACGGTGTGTTCGGCATAGTCGAGCCGTTGAGCGAGTGCAGTATGCAAAGATAAGTGAAATTATATAATTTTCACGGCATCTCATCTGTTAAAGTTTGTTAAACGGAAAGAATGCTGTGTCAAAATAAGTATGTCACAAAAGAAAGTTAATACTTTGGGTGTAGGGACGCACGGCTCGTGCGTCCGTTGCAAAACAATATTAATTAATTATATTCAAAACGCTCCTGGCGCGCCGCTACGATTTCTGGTATTCGGTGGGCGACATGCCCGTTATGTGCTTGAAATACTTGCCGAACGACGATTGGGTGTTGAAATTAAGCGCATAGGCCACCTGCTGGATATTCTTGTTGGAGAAGCGCAGCATATTCTTGGCCTCGAGTATCACAAACTCGTCAATCCACGCCGCCGCCGACCGGCCGGTTGCCTCCTTTATGATATGCGACAGATACTTCGGCGATATGAAAAGTTTGTCGGCATAGAAGGCTATGGAACGTTCGTGGGTATGATGAAGTTGCACGAGATTCATAAACTCATGCACATAGTTAAGTTTGCGCGACTGTGGCTGTTTTGAGTTGTCGGAGTTCGGCCCCGTGTGGTTCTCCTCAAATTGAAGCATCTGGTATATGATGGCCTGGATGAGCGAGCGCGCTATGTTCTTGGAAAAGACGGCCTCGCGGTTGCGGGTGGCATTGAGGTGGAGCAGTTCCATATACTGGGCCAGTTGCGAAGCCTCGTCGGGCGAGAGATTGCCCGTGGGCGACACATGGCGGTCGATCATCTGCTTTATATTTATGGCGTTGAGGTCGAGATTGAGGTCGTGCATGAATTTCGTGGACACAAACAAGGCATAAGCCTCCACTTTCGGCCAGTCCACCTTGTTCACCTTGATTATGGAACCCGACCCGAGCACCACTATCGAATTTTGCCTTATCGTATAGGTGTTGAGGTTCACATCGAGCGAGATCTCGCCTTTAAGCACCAGGCACACAGTGAGTCCGGCAAATCTTACGGGATTGGAAAGTATCTCGATGCCATCCTCTCCCGGCTTGATGCGGGAGAATATATAATCGTCGCCGAGTTGTCCGTAATGCGATGAATACTTTTTTATTTCCTCGAAGCGCTCGAATTGTATGATTTGTTCCATGAAATATGCTCTAAAACTCCAAATTTTGGCACAAATATACACATTTTCGCACAAACGGCAAAAATAAATGGAAAAATCACCCCTCCCTCAATCCCGGCAAAAAATATATATGCCGGCTTGCTTTTTAAAAAATATTTGTTAAATTTGCAACCGCATATCGCTTGCAGAGACCCGATATGGGGCTTGCGGGCGGGTGCGACGACATATTGGAATGCGTTTATCGACGCTTTTTCTTGACGATTAGAAACTTCGCAACTTTCTCAGATATAGTCAGGAATCGGCAACCGGTAGATGTCTGATGTGGATATGTATATATTATCGGCCCACGGACAGCGCGAGAGCGTTGTGTCCGGAGGCTGCCGCCTATACATATTTGCGTGAGGTCTCTGCATGGGTTGCCCGTTCTAACTATATCGGGCAGTGCGAAGGCCTCTAATCGTGAGAACGGGCAGCATGGTAAGGCTCTCACGCATTTCTTTTTTTACCGTAAAGCCCGCCCGGGAGCCGCCGGCATTTTTAAATCCTATGAAGCGCATTTTTGCCTCTCTCGCCGGACTCATGCTCATGTCCCCGGCGTTTTCACAGGTTTCCGGCACACAGCAGTCGATGCTCGGCACCTTCGTCAAGTACGCGTCAATCGACAGCCAGTCAAGTTATCACTCAGAGTCGACCCCGGGCCAGCGCGATATGGCCCTCGCTATCAAATCCGATGTCGACTCGCTCGCGGGCGTTTACGGCGCAAAGGACGTGAAATGCTCGGTGAGCGATGAAAACTATGTGTATGTTTCGGTTCCTTCCAACATTAAGGCGCAATGCCCGTCGCTCGGCATCAGTTGCCACCTCGACGTTACGCCCGAGGCCCCCGGCGGAAACATAGTGCCGATTGTCGACACAAAGGACGGCCATACAATAGTGCGCACCGACGGTTCGACACTCCTTGGCGCCGACGACAAATGCGGATGCGCCATAGCCATGGAACTGATACGCGCCATGCTGTCGGATAAAAAAATCCGCCACGGCGAGGTAATGTTCGCCTTCTGTCCCAACGAAGACGTGGGACG
>CANRZQ010000137.1 GCA_947644475.1 uncultured Muribaculaceae bacterium | reverse complement strand
CGCGGGGGAAATCTATCCACTCGGGATGGCCGAATTCGTTGCCCATGAAGTTGAGGTATCCGCCGTTGATGGTGGCGAGGGTGACGAGGCGAATGAGTTTGTGCAGGGCGATACCGCGGGCCACGGTCATGTCGTTGTCGTCCTTCATCATGTGCCAGTACATCTTCTCGTCGATAAGACGGAAAATCACTGTCTTGTCGCCTACAAGGGCCTGGTCGTGCGATTCGACATACGAGATTGTTTTTTCGTCGGCGCGGCGGTTGGTGAGTTCCCAGAATATCGATGTGGGATGCCAGTCCTCGTCTTTTTTCTCTTTGAGAGTCTTTATCCAGTAGTCGGGGATACCCATTGCCATGCGGTAGTCGAATCCGATGCCGCCGTCGGCCACGGGCAGGGCGAGCCCGGGCATGCCCGACATTTCCTCGGCTATGGTTATGGCGTGGCGGTTGACCTGATGGATGAGTTTGTTGGCCAGGGTGAGGTATGTGATGGCGTTGGTGTCCTGCGCTCCGTTGTAATAGTCGCCGTAGCCGCCGAAGGCCTGGCCGAGGCCGTGGTTGTAGTAGAGCATCGAGGTAACGCCGTCGAAGCGGAAGCCGTCGAAGTGGAATTCCGAAAGCCAGTATTTGCAATTGGACAGCAGGAAGTGGAGCACTTCATTCTTGCCGTAGTCGAAGCACAGCGAATCCCATGCCGGATGCTCGCGGCGTCCGTCGCCATAGAAGTAGAGGTCGTAGGAGCCGTCGAGGCGGCCGAGGCCTTCCACGTCGTTTTTCACAGCGTGGGAATGCACAATGTCCATTATCACGGCTATGCCCATGCCGTGAGCCTCGTCGATGAGGGCTTTCAGCTGCTCGGGAGTGCCGAAACGGCTCGACGGGGCAAAGAACGACGACACGTGGTAGCCGAACGACCCGTAGTAGGGATGCTCCTGTATGGCCATGATCTGGATGGCATTGTAGCCGTCGGCGGCGATGCGGGGCAAAATGTTGGTGCGGAACTCATCATATGTGCCCACGCCCTCGCGTTCCTGCGCCATGCCGATATGACATTCGTAGATGAGCAGGGGCTTGGTGTCGGGGCGGAACGAGCGGTGACGCCATTTGTAGGGCTGCTCGGGAGCCCATACCTGGGCCGAGAAGATGTGAGTGTTCTCGTCCTGCACCACACGCCGGGCGTAGGCCGGGATGCGCTCACCCTCGCCGCCGGGCCAGTGCACGAGCATCTTGTAGAGTTGGCCGTGGGCAAGGTCGGCAGGGCGCAGTTTCAGTTCCCACACTCCGCCGTCGAGGCGCTTGAAGGCATATTTTTTCAGTTCTTTCCACACGGAGAAGTCGCCTATAAGGCTTATGGCCGTAGCGTTCGGCGCCCATTCGCGCACGACCCAGCCGCCGGTGGGCAGGCGGTGCAGCCCGAAATATTCATGGGCATTGGCAAATTCAGAGAGTGTGCCGCTCGCGCTGGTGAGGTCGGCCTCCTTCTCGACAGCGTCGCGGTGACGCCCGGTGATGGCGTCGGCATAAGGCTCGAGCCATGGATCATTCTTGATTATGGGCAATATCTTTGTCCGAGGCTTGCGTGGAGCCTTGGGTGCTTTCTTTGTACGGTCGGTTTCTTGTTTTTTCATCGTTCGACGAATTATGGTTAACAGCGCAAATATTCGAAGAATATTCGCTGAAAAGAATAGCGCATGTCGGCTGAAAGCCGGTGCGCGATGCCCAAAGGCAATTCTTTGATGCAAATATACGAAAAAAATCCGGTTAATAAAAAAACGCTTCCTGTTTTTTGCTTCTTACGGCAGATTTATTTAAATTTGCGCCATAATCAAACATATTATGCTTAAACTCTTTCGTAGATTTCTCGCTATTCTGTCAATAATAGCCGTAACGTTGCTTTTTGTCGATTTCACCGGCACAGCGGCAAGTCTCTGGGGGTGGATGGCCAAGATCCAGTTCATGCCGGCGCTTCTTGCCCTCAATGCGGCGGTGATTGTAGCCCTTATCGCCGCGACCTTGCTCTTAGGCCGGCTCTACTGCTCTGTGATATGCCCGCTCGGCATCTACCAGGACGCCATAAAGTGGCTGCACGACAAGTTCGGCCCGAAAAAGACCCGCCGCTTCCGCTTCAAGTATGTCCCGGCCCACACATGCCGCCATATCATCCTGCTTGTGTTCGCCGTGCTGCTTGTGCTGGGGCTCACGCATCTGCTGTTCGCTGCCATAGCCGGCCTCATTGAGCCGTACAGCGCATATGGCCGCATCGCCTCGCAGATTTTCGCTCCCGGCGTCGACGGCGTGAACAATGCCTTGGCCGCATGGTCGGAATCGATGGACGACAATTACTGGTTCTACCGTGTCACCGCCGCCGTATCGGTGCCCGTGCTCATCGTGGCCATAGCCACTGTGGCCCTCGTCACCGTAATGGCCTGGCGAGGCGGACGCGACTACTGCAACACCATATGCCCTGTGGGCACAATACTCGGCTACCTCTCGCGTTTCTCGGTGCTTCGCCCCGTAATCGACACGAGCAAATGCGTCAACTGCACCAAATGCGCCCGCCGGTGCAAGGCCAAGTGCATCGACGCCCGCGCCCACCAAATCGACTACTCGCGCTGCGTCGTATGCTTCGACTGCATCAAAGAATGTGCCGAAGGCGCCATATCATACACATGGCGCCGCCCCGCGCAAAAGCACACCCTCCCCACCTCCGCTCCCGACCGCGGGCGCCGCGGGTTTGTGGCCGGCACAGGATTCGTGCTCGGCGCTCTCGCCATCGACGCTGTGGCCAAAACCACCGACGGCGGATTCACCCCCCTCAAACAAAAACAGACGCCGCGCCGCGACACCCCCGTTGTCCCCGCCGGAGCCGTGAGCCTCGCCCACCTCGGCGCGCACTGCACCGCCTGCCAGCTCTGTATCCAGAACTGTCCATCGGGCATCATACGCCCCTCCACGCGCCTCGACCGGCTTATGCAGCCCGAACTCGACTTCACCCTCGGCTACTGCGACCCGCTGTGCACCACCTGCTCCGACCTGTGTCCCGTAGGGGCATTCCACCCCGTCGCCGCCGATGAGAAATCGTCCATCAAGATAGGCCGGGCCGTGGTCGACCTCAGCACATGCCTCTCCGCCTCCGAAGGCGAGAACTGCGGCAAATGCGCCTCGGTGTGCCCTGCCCAAGCCATAAAGATGGAGCCTGTTGCCGAAGGCTCCGACCGGCTTATGCCCATTGTGCTCGATGACGTGTGCATAGGCTGCGGAGCCTGCGAGAACCACTGCCCCGTCGGCACTGTCGCCTCCATGCGCTCCTCAACGGCCGCTATCCACGTCGAAGGCCTCGACACTCACCGCCTTATATAATAATAGGGATAAAGGATAAGTGATAAAGGATAAACTAACACCTGCCTATCACTTGTCAACTAACCTTATACTTTCTCACTTATACTTTATACTTGACTAAAATGGATCGACGAGATTTCCTAAAATATATGGGCCTGGGGGCTGTGGCCGGAGCGGCAACGGCTTGCGGCGTATCGACGAAAGATGACAGCGCGGCCTCCGCGGCCGGAACAGGCGAGATGACCTACCGCACCAATCACAACACGTCCGACCGCGTCTCTATCCTCGGATACGGGTGCATGCGCCTGCCAACAAAGAAGGAGACTGTCGACGGACAGCCGACCGACGTGCTCGACCAGGAGGCAATAAACCGCTCGGTCGACTACGCGATGGAACACGGCGTGAACTACTACGACACATCGCCCGCCTACTGCCGCGGAAAGTCGGAGGAGGCCATGGGCATCGCCCTTAGCCGGCATCCCCGCGAATCTTATCTCATCGCCACCAAACTCTCCAACTTCTCGCCCGAGACCTGGCCGCGCGAACGCTCAATTGAGATGTTCGAGAACTCTCTGAAATATCTGCGCACCGACTATGTCGACTATCTCCTGCTCCATGCCATCGGAGGCGGCGGCATGGCCACTTTTGCCGACAGATACGAGAAAAACGGAATCCTCCAATGGCTCATCGAGCAGAAAGAGGCCGGACGCATCCGCAACCTCGGATTTTCCTATCACGGCGATGTGGCCGTGTTCGACGAAATGCTCGCCCGCCACGACCGCGGCGAGGTCCACTGGGATTTCGTCCAGATTCAGATGAACTATATCGACTGGCTCAACGCCGAGAAATCGGGAGCCGTCAATGCCGACTATCTCTACGGCGAACTCCGCAAGCGCGACATCCCCGTCGTAATCATGGAGCCGCTGCTTGGCGGACGCCTCGCAAAGGTGTCCGACCCCATAGTGACAAAGATGAAGCAACGCCGCCCCGACGACAGCGTCGCCTCATGGGCCTTCCGCTTCGCCGGAACACCCGACGGCGTCCTCACCGTGCTCTCCGGCATGACCTACATGGACCATCTCATCGACAACGTGCGCACCTATTCGCCGTTCGAGCCTCTGTCCGACGACGAGCAGCAGTTCCTCCAGCGCACCGCCCTCGAAATCCTCGCCAACGACGTTGTGCCCTGCACCGACTGCAAATACTGCATGCCCTGCCCCTACGGCGTCGACATCCCCGGCACATTCGCCCACTATAATAAATGCATCAACGCCGACCGGGTGCCACGCTCCGGCTCCGACCCCAACTACGCCGCCGCCCGACGCGCCTTCCTCATCGGCTACGACCGCTCTGTGCCACGCCTCCGCCAGGCCGAGCACTGCATTGCCTGCGGACGATGCCTGCCGCACTGCCCCCAGGGCATCGACATCCCGGCTCGCCTCGCCGACATAGCATCCTACACATCTCAACTCCGCCTAAAGAGCCTGTCCCATAATAAATGTTAAAACGTGGGACCCGGATTTTGGAGCAGATTTTTCGGTGAGTTGAAGGAGTGTACTGGACGTACACGACTGAAACGAAACGGAAAAGATGCCCAAAAGACGGGAACAAGAGGCATTTTCAGTGTTTTTTAATACGAACATACTTTTAAATATTTATAGAAATTAACGAAAAATTATTATATGCTTGATTCTGTAATAAAATTACCATAGGTTCGGTTTCTCTTTGGCGCTTTTCGTGCAACTCTTCGGTCATGTGGCTCGCCACACTCCCTCATCGTTACACAAAAATCGCTCAAAGATAAACCGCCCACGTTTTAACATTTATTATGGGACAGGCTCTTAACCACCCCAAACCATGATAACAACCTTTGCCGAAGGCCTCCTCTGGGCTCTCATTGCCATAGCCGCCACTGGAATCATCGTATCCATCGCGCTCATAGCCGCGCTGCGCAAAGCCGAACTCCACACAGCCGAACTCGCCTCGCGCCTCGCACGCGCAGAGGCTCGGCTCGCCGACATGGACGCCGCCGGCTCGTCGCTGATGCAAAAATCGGCCGACACCGACACCATGGTCGAGAAAATATGCAACTCGCTCACCGTGCAGGCCGCCCGCATCGACCGGCTCGAACGCTCGGGCGAGAACGTAGGCGAGAACGTCGACGAAATCCGTCTTGTCGTAAACGACCTGATGGAAAACGCCCCCTCTCCACAACTCCCCTCTTCACAACTTCCCAACTTCCCAACACCCCACCCTCGACGCCTACAACGAGGCCGTGCATGCCTTCACAACTCTTGCCGACAGCATAGCCTCGATGAAAAAGACCGCCAAGCCGGCCATACCCATCCTCTTCGCCTCGCTCGCCAACTACGAAAACGGCATCGCACCGGCACGCTCCGCCATACTCGGCCTCAGCCTCTCCGACGACAACAAAGCACTGATGCTCAACCTCGCGTCCGAAATCGAAAAATTCCACGCCCAACGCCGTCCCGTAATCGACGCATGGCTCTCAGCCGCGCCGGCACACGGCATCGCCGCCTATGCCGACGCCGTGCGCATGCCTCTGCACCGGACCTTCGACGCCGCCCTCGACGAGCACATCCTCCAGGACCCCTTCGACGGATGCACCGTGGAATACGTCCACGAAATCGGCTACCACTTCCCCGGCAACACCCTCCATCCCTTCCGCAAAAAATCAAAAGTCTCTTAGCCCCGGGAACACTCATCGCAAAGCGCTTTGCCACAGGCAAAGAACCCTCCGGCTTATGAAACCTCGACTTAAATCGACATAAATCGAATTAAATCGAATTAACTCGAAATATCTCGCCCCCTAAAATCCCCAAATCAAAATGCTCTTCTACCGCATATACCAGATTCTCATAATGGTGCCCGTAATGCTCGTCGTCACCACAATAGCCGCAATCGTAACCATAATAGGAAGCGCGCTCGGCGGCGCACGCTGGTGGGGCTACTACCCGCAAATCATATGGGCACGCCTCTTCTGCTGGCTAAACTTCGTCACCGTATCCGTCACCGGCCACGAAAACATACGCAAAAACACATCCTACGTCTTCGTCGCCAACCACCAGGGAGCCTTCGACATATTCTCCATCTACGGATGGCTCGGACACAACTTCCGCTGGATGATGAAAAAATCCCTCGAGAAAATCCCCCTTGTCGGCTTCTCATGCCGAATATCCGGGCAAGTCTACGTCGACAACTCCTCCCCCTCCGCCATCCGCGCCACCATGGCCGACGCCGAGCGGCAACTCGACAAAGGCATGTCAGTCGTAGTCTTCCCCGAAGGCTCGCGCACATTCACCGGAGCCGTAGGCCGCTTCAAGCGCGGAGCCTACACCCTCGCCGTAGAATTCGGCCTCCCCGTGGTGCCCGTCACCATCGACGGAGCCTTCCGCGTAATGCCGCGCACCGCCTTCGCTCCGCGGCCCGGCCACATCCGCCTCACAATCCACCGCCCCATCGAAGCCCCCGCCGATGGCCACGACCTCTCCACCCTCATCGACGCCTCCCGCACCGCCATCCTCTCCTCCTTAGAAGAATAACCCCCGGCTTGCGCAATCCGCGGTACATTTCATACATCGATTTAAGGTTTTTTAACGCAGATTTTGCGGTACATTTAACACATCAAAACCGGCACATTTCATACATTGCCGCTTTTACCCACCCTTTATAAGCCGAAATTACGGTGCGATATAGATTAAAACAGGTGGACCGCAACGCGGTCGAATACGGTAGGCACGGGCGAAAGCCCACAGCTGTCCCAAAAGTTTTTTAACAATTTTGGATACTTCGGAAAATCACACCG
>CANRZQ010000136.1 GCA_947644475.1 uncultured Muribaculaceae bacterium | reverse complement strand
CCTTTATGAGTTTGTGGTTGAGGTAGAAATCGCCGCGGTGGTAGCCTGTAACCCAGTCGCCGTTGCCGTACATGGCCATGAGATACATGTTGAGGAGCGACATGGCCTTGCGGGTGGAGAACTCTCCGAACGGGAGATTCCATCGTTCGTCGTCGCGCCGGCTTGTCGATGGCGGAGGGGTGGCGGCAAGGAAGATGAGGGTGTTGTTGAGCCCGACTTTTGTGTCAATGGTGTTGAAAAGTTGGGCCAGGTTGGCGTCGAGGCGGTAATATGCGTCTTGCAGTTCGTAGCGGTTGTCGGTATTTTTTGAATACGCGAATGGCTCTACCGTGTATGCAAGCGAAAGGATGTCGGACCCACCCTCGTGGGAGCCGAGTTTGAGATTGTCGAGGTGGGAGATGGCCATTGACGTGACCTCGGCGTTGACGGCCGGGGAGTTTTTGAGCATGGCTATTTTCTCCGTGTCGGTTCCCGGGCGGTAGACGTAGCGGAAGGGGTAGTGTGTAAGGTGATCGGGCAGCAGCAGGTAGCGGTCGGCCGGGAGCATGGGTGTCCATTGCATGGTGTCCATGCGCGAGCGCAGGGGCTGCATGCGGTTGCGAAGCCCGATTTCAGTGGGTGTTTCGGGGTAGAACGATGATGTGGCCCAGTTGGCATTGCGGTCGTTGAGCCATATGGCGGAGTTGCCGGCATGTCCGGCCATAATCACGGCCTGGGTGGGGTCGGACGCTATCGCATAGGCATATGTCACGCCGGAGCCGGCTATCCGGGCCTCGTCGGCTATCGTGGTCACGGCGAGGGCTCGCGGCGACACGGTGATGTCGGTGAAATTGCCAAGGACAGAGGGGTCGTTGAGCACGCCGACAGGACGCAAAGAGTTGCGGTCGAACACCTCTGCGGCGGGAATTCCGTTGCGAGCCGGAGCGGCGCCGGTGAAAATCATCGCAGTGGCGGCCGCAGGGTCGACCGCAGTGCCGTAATCGGCGTTGGCAATTACCACGCCGTTGTTGATCAGGCGGTTGAATCCGCCGTCGGAGAAATGACGACGCAGCAGGTCGATATATTCTTCCTGCAAGCCCTCCACGACAATGCCGACAACAAGACGCGGCCGCTCGACCGACTGCGCGCCGACAGTGACGCCCAGCATCGATGCGATGAAGGCTACCACAAGACGCGAACCGAGGGAGTCGTTATTTCTTAATCTTATTGACATAAATATATGATGCAGAGCGCATTAAGTCGCAGCCGACGAGCGGGATAAAAGCCGTGTTGAAGGCTTGTCCCGTGAGTGGCCATAGCAGGCAAAGCGCAATAAGCACTGCAAAGTTAATAAATTGATAGCAAATTACCGCATTTTTCCATTTTTTTATCCATATGCCTGCGGCGGCGATGAGGCAGAAGGGGTTGAGCCACCCATAGAGCCAGTTGGGTGAAGTGGCTTCGTGGATAGAAACGAAAATGAGGAAAGTGAGCAGAAGTCCGGCCAGGCCGAACACTCCGTAGAGCGTGGTGTCGAGCCAGCGTGTGGTGTGCCCGTGGCGAATGTCGCGCACGGTGATGATGCAGCAAAAAGCGAAAAGCAGCCAGAACACTGTGTCCGGGGTGAGGAACCACGGCGTGGGGCCTTGAATGGCCGATTCTTTTCCTTGTTGCAGGATTTTGCCTTCGCCGGAGAGCGCAAGGCCTCCGACTGTGGCTGCCGGCAACTGGTCGGCTATGACTACCGGGGCAAAAGATTTCTCTCGCGGGGTTATTTCGCGGTCGATGCCCGAGCCGAGGGCTATGTCGATGCCAAACTGGTACCAGGGATAATTTCTGTGGTAACGCCGCATGACTTGGCGGAATGTGCGGTCGGCGGCGGCTTCTGAATCCGGCTCGTCTATGATTATGGAGTCGCCAAGGGCGAGTTCGACAATCCGCAGGGGGCGCGTCACGCAGTTGTCGAGCACGTAATTGTAACGGTAGTAGCGGTTTTCGGGGCGGTAGTTGTCGTAAATCATCTCCATGAGCCGCGCGGTGGCAGTGGAATCGAGTGCAAGAGGATATTCCATGAGGGTGCGTCCCTCGCGGCGGTAAGCCTCCGAGACATAACGCCAGGGGATGATGCCCATGGAATACTCGGCGTCACCTTTCACGAAGCGATATATGAAATTCGGCGAGTCGAAGTCGAACACCCCGTATGTCACCATGAAATCGGACATCGGACCGCCATTTACCCGCAGGGCGGCGTGTCCTTCGAGTTCGAACACCTCGGGGCCCGGTTCCACGACGATGAAACTCACCTCCGGCGTTTTCGACGCTGGCGATGCATAAGCCGCCGCGGCCAAAAAGGCACAAAGAAATGCAGCGATAATATGTCTGATACTGTTCATCATATTTTCGCTGCAAAAGTAATCTTTTTTTTGCAATCTGCCAAGTAATTATTGTTTGGCATATCCGAGAATGACGGGAGATTCCACATCTACGCCGAATTCCTTTGCCCGTTGGAGTATGGCCCTTGCCAGCCTCGGACGCAAGTCCTCGGGGCAATATCGGAAATAAGCCTCGGCGGCCCGGACGTGTGCGGCGTCGGGCATCGGGTATTCACGGCGTTCGGGAAGCCCGAACATTGAATCGGGCAGCGCTTCTTTCTCGCGGTAAGATAGTCTGTCGTCCATAATCGTTGTTTTTTTGTGATAAACAACATTCAGGGCGGCAGTTTGGTTCGGAATAGGTATAAAGCATAAGTGATGAGAGATAAAGTGGTTCGGGTTGAACTTTATCACTCATCACTTATACTTTATCCTTAATGATGAATGATTTTGGCCGGAGCAAGGCCCGGTGCGACGGCTATGTATAAGCCGGGGGCAGGGAGCAGGAGAGGGGAGGAAGGGGCGGCAGTGCCGACGGTGCGGCCGCAGGTGTCGAACACGGTGGCTTCGGCTGATACATGGACGCGTCCGGCAATTACAGAGGCCGTGAGGACCCCGGCGGAAGTCTCGATGTCGGCTATTGCGTTGTAGTCGGGGTCGTAGCCGATCTTGTCGTCGAGCCAGCCGATGCGTGTAGAAATGAAATCTTTGACATCCTTGATGGCCTCGCCGTAGGTATTGTACACTTTGGGGTTTTGGTGCACATATTGGTTGAGGATGGGCCAGCGCATGAAGTTGAGGCGCAGCGATGCGTCCATGTCGGCGGCGAGGCCGTCGATGTAATTATTGAAGTGGTCGACAGTGAAATCGCGGGAGTTGCGGAGGGTCGACCAAAGTTGTTTCAGTTCGGTCATGGTCTTGCTGTCCCAGTAGAGCACTTTGCGAACAAAAGAACCCATTGAGCCTGCGCCGCTGGCGGAATTGTCGAGGCACAGGAATGTCGATTTGCTGTTTACCGGATATGTGCGGTTGTCGTTGTCGAAGGCGATGTCAAAGTCCCACACCGGGCCGCAGTAGAGATGCGGGTCGTTGCGGCGTTTGTAGAAATATGTGCTCCAGTATGTGTCAGTGTTTCCGGAAAACTCGCCCACGATGAAATGGCGCAGGAATGAGGGCACGTCGAGAATCGCGCGGTAGCCCGTCTGCTCGTCGTACTGCCCTTTGCTGATGCGGGCCTCCATGTCGTTGAACACGTCGGTGATATATCTTTTCTGCTCGGGGACAATCTCGTCGTCTTTTGGCGATTTGATGGTGACCGGAATGCCTTGATTGGACATGAACCATGATATTTCCTGGTCGGCATATCCGTCTACTTCGAGAAGATAGCCTCCGGTGAGGGCGTCGCCGGCGATGTCGGTCGGAGCCATCTCGTCGATGTCGACACGGCCGGGATTTACCTCTACCTGGTCGCACAGTTGGTAGTTGCCCTTGTATTCGCCATTGAGCACCACGTCGACCGGGCGGCAGTAAGGGGTGTATTCAAGTCCGCTTAGACGGCTTGCCTCGAAGGCTATGGCGTTGCGCATCAGGGATTTGTCGCCGTAGTTGTTGATTAGCGTCCATTTCTTTACCTTTGCCGGAGCGTCGGGAAGTATGCGCTGCTTTTTGTCGAATTTTATGCGGTAGGGCTTTTTGGGGAACTGCATTGAGGCGTTGCCGCGCAGGCGCGACTCTCCGGGGGCGTCGAGCACATAGGGTGCTCCGTCTTCCTCGGAGAGCACGATTATCTCCGAGGTGATGTTGTGCTCCTTGTCGTACGGCTCCTCGGCGTTGACGGTGTTGATGCACACAGTGGGGAGGTTAGTTATGCGATAGAGCCGAGAGTCGTCGCCCTCGCCTTTGTGGCCGTAAAATTCAATTTCGGCGATGTTGCATCGGGCATCGGAGGGGCCAACATAGCGGACATAGCGGAAGCCGCGCGAGCAATCGACGTCGGAGTAGTCCATTACGCCTATCGTGCCTTTTTCTGTAATCATATAGATGGGCACGGCGTCTAGGAAATCGGGGCTGTTTGCGCCCTGGAACATGCCGAAAACCATGCGTCCCGGGCCGAGGCCGTCGTTACGCGGCGACCAACCCACGCGGGTTATCACATGCTTTTCGCCGAGGTCGAGTCCGGCCCAGGTGTATGAACGGTCGTATGAGGCAAAATAAGTCGAGAGATTGCCGTCGAAGGCATCGGCGGCGGTGTTGACGGTGGTTGACTTTTGTCCTGTCCTGTAATCTACGGAATAAGTGGAGCCGATGACAGAGCCGGAAAGTTTGGCGTCGGCCGCATTGGCGTGGAAGGTGGCTGCCGCGGCCAGCGCGATTGCAAGAAGATTTCGTAACATCAAATGGGAAAATGAATTATTTAGGATTGTTATAAAGTGTCGATAAATTCATCGGGTGTAATACCGTTCGTTAACAGGAGCGTTTCCAGTTCGGATTCAAAAGTCTCTGTGCTATGATGGCTTGCGAAATTGGCATATCGGCATCCCAATGGGATGCCGCAGAGGCAATATCCTGTATGTTGGTGCAAAGATAACAAATTTTTCCAAAATTGGAGGAAATGTTGTATCTTTGCGCTATGGAAAAATGTAAGAATATAGCGGTGCTTGGCGCTACGGGTTCTATCGGGCGTCAGACGCTTGATATAATACGTCGCAGCGGCGGCGCTTACAGGGCGACGGTGCTTGCTGCCGGGCGTAAGGTCGACGACCTCATCGCTCTTGCGCGCGAGTTCAGGCCCACGCTTGCCGTCATAGCCGACGAGGCTGCCTATCCGCGGCTTAGGGAGGCTCTCGCTCCGCTTGGAATCGATACGGCTGCGGGCGACGATGCGCTCGTGGAGGCCATGTCGCGGGAAGACGTCGACATGGTGCTTACGGCCACTGTCGGTTATAGCGGGCTGGCTCCTACCATAGCAGCAATCCGCGCCGGCAAGGATATTGCCCTGGCCAACAAGGAGACGCTCGTTGTGGCCGGCGCGCTTATTGATGAGCTGCTGAAAACATCGCCGTCGAAAATCTATCCTGTCGATTCCGAACATTCGGCTATATACCAATGCCTTCGCGGCGAGCGTCCCGAGGACGTGCGCAGGCTTATAATCACTGCGTCGGGCGGCCCATTCCGTACATGGACACGGGAGCAGATGGCAACTGCCACTGTGGCCGACGCCCTGCATCATCCCAACTGGAACATGGGCGCTAAAATCACCATCGACTCGGCCACGATGATGAACAAGGCTTTTGAGATTATCGAGGCGCGCTGGCTGTTTGGCATCGATGCCGGGCATATTTCAGCCGTAGTGCATCCGCAGTCGATCGTGCACTCGATGGTGGAGTTTGCCGACGGAGCGATAAAAGCACAGCTGGGCACTCCCGATATGCGCCTGCCGATAGCCTATGCCCTCGGCTGCACGCGACGCGACGACTACTCGTTGCCTCCGCTCACGCTCGAGCAGATGTCGCAACTTACGTTCCTCGCTCCCGACACCGAAAAGTTCCCGGCGCTCAACCTCGCATACCATGCTCTTCAAAAAGGGGGTAACACGGCTTGCGTGATAAATGCGGCAAACGAAATAGGCGTTGCAGCCTTCCTTGAAGGCAAGATAGCCTTCCCTCAAATTTATGATACGATAATGTCTACGCTCGCGCGCGTACATTATATAATAAACCCCAATTACGATGACTATGTGGCCACCAACGCCGAATCACGCCGCATCGCCGCCGAATGTATTAAAAACTCCCGCTGATGGAAATATTTCTGATGAAAGCCGTGCAGTTGATCACGGCTCTCGTAATCCTTGTGTTTATTCACGAGTGCGGACACTATCTGCTTGCCCGCGCTTTTGGCATAAAGGTTAACCGCTTCTACCTGTTTTTCAATCCTTGGTTCTCTCTGTTGAAATACTATCCCTCGGAAGGCAAAATAGAACTGGGCGCATGGACGCGTAAGACAGAGGCCGACGGCAAGACCACCGAAGAGCCGCGTGCGCTGCTTACATTGAAAACAAAAAAATTCTCCGCGACCAACCGCAAGGGGCGTCCGTCGTGGGCCGCAACAATGTATGGTCTCGGCTGGCTCCCTCTGGGCGGCTATTGCGACATTGCCGGCATGGTGGATGAGACCAAGTCGGCGGCCGATCTCGAAGCCGAGCCGCAGTCATGGGAATTCCGCACCAAGCCGGCTTGGCAGCGTTTCTGCGTGATGGTGGCCGGCGTGGTGTTCAATTTCCTGCTTGCCATAGTGATATATTCGGGCATCGCCTACCATTGGGGCGAGCGTATACCCGTGTATCAGGAAGCATACGAAGGCATGAACTATGCCGGTCCTCTGCTTGATGCCGGACTTCGCAACGGCGACATCCTCCTTGCTGTAAACGGCAAGCGCGCCGATGCAAAAGACACCGGCCTTGGCCTTGATATGATTCAGGCCGGCGCTGAGATTACCGTGCTGCGCGACCGGCGCGACACCGTGAAGGTGACTGTGTCTGCCGCCGTGCGCGACTCGATGCTTGCCTCCCAGACTTTCCCCATGGCGTTCCGCTGTCCCGTGTTTGTCGACGACGTGCCGGCCGGACCCGCCGCCGATGCCGGTATTGCCAAGGGCGACCGCATCGTGAGCGTGGCCGGTGTCTCCACACCGTCGATGACTGAATTCTATCCTGCGCTCGAAAGCCACAAGGGCAGCGAGGTTGAGGTAGGGGTGCTGCGCGACGGAATGCAACTCACTGTTCCCGTAAAACTCACCGACGCCGGAAAGATGGGCATAATGCTCCGGCCGATTGACAAAATTTATGAAATCGA
>CANRZQ010000135.1 GCA_947644475.1 uncultured Muribaculaceae bacterium | reverse complement strand
CTGTTGCGCCGAATCAAAGCGCCAACAAGATATAATCCAACAAAACTCAATATGCTCATGCCCTCATTAAAGTCTACCGGCCTGTGGAATTTGGCATAGAATATGTATCCGAACAGTGTGCTGAATATGTAGAATATCGCTATATATTTAAG
This sequence comes from uncultured Muribaculaceae bacterium, assembly GCA_947644475.1. Taxonomy (GTDB): domain Bacteria; phylum Bacteroidota; class Bacteroidia; order Bacteroidales; family Muribaculaceae; genus CAG-873. The sequence goes on along the minus strand of CANRZQ010000135.1, from coordinate 7,108 downwards.
GAGCAGGCTATCGTCTGCCTTTTCAAGCCATGCGTTAAGAATTGGACTCAAAAGGCATAGTCCAAGATATGACACAACGAACCAATGACTGAACGCGCCCATATAAGAATCTGCGATATATGACACTCCGTTGGTAAAATCATCCATAATAATGTTATGGCCAATGTGTTCCCAGTGTGTTAAATACATCGGAACGGGCCGCGACCGGGGTTAGTTCTCCTCTAAACGGGATGTAATGACACAGTAAGACAAATAGTATTGCCACTATACGAAGCAATTCAAGCGATGATTGTCTTTCTTTTCGCTTTAAATGGATGGGGGGGGGTAATCATATGATTATCAATGAATTAAAAATAAATCGATACCATTGCGGCTATTATTCGGCAATGGTATCGATATTTCGTTTCTACTTTGGATTATTGAATCGTGTCCCAGTCGAAGGGGAGACGGTGTATGTCGGATTCAACGAGGGGATTGCCGCTCTGCACCTCGATGAATTCGAGCGGAGTCACAGCGCGGATCGTGTGCTTTTGTCCGCGGTGGATTTGGGCGACAGAGCCTGCTGTTACTTTGGTGAGGACGTCATCGACAACAAGGAGGCCTTCGCCATCGATGAATGTCCATATCTCGTCGCGGTGGTCGTGCGTCTGGTAGGAGATTGAGCATCCCGGATCGAGATGAATATGCTTTGTTAGGGTACGGTGACCGTCGGGGTGTTCTGATGTGCCTATTACTCGATACCATCCCCATCGGCGTTCTTCGTACATGGGGCGTCCCGACAACTGCTCGACAGCGGCCTTGATTCCGGCGCTCGACTGCTTGTCGGCCACGAGGATACCGTCGGGTGTCACTGCAATGATTACGCCACGGGCACCGGCACAGATAATCGGAGTGGAAGTCTCGTTGATTATGTAGGTGTCGGATGTGTCGCCCTGACGGATGGCACGGCCGAGGGTGTCGGCCTGGAGATGACCGACAAGGCTGTCCCATGTGCCGAGGTCTTTCCATATGCCTTCGAAGGGCACGGCAGCGATAGAGTCTGCCTTTTCGACAACTTCGTAGTCGAACGAGATTTTAGGCAAATTGGCGTATCCTTCGAGAATAGCACGATATGATGCGTCGGGCAGTTGGGCGCGGAGAGTGTCGATAAGATATGAGAGACGGAATCCGAACACACCTCCGTTCCACAGCGCACCTTTGGAAATGAGATTGGCTGCAGTGGCTTCGTCGGGCTTTTCTTTAAAAGAGTCGACGGTGATTATTCCGTCGGCATCAGGCTCTCCGGCAGGAACTATATATCCGAATTTGGTTTCGGGCCCGGTGGGACGTATGCCCATGAGCACGAGGTTGGCACGGTTTTCCTCGATAGCCTGCCCCATGCGGCGGATTACTTCGAAATAGTGCGGCTCTGTGAATGTGTCGCAGGGCATGACAATGACAGGCTCGGAGAGGTCGACATTAGCCTCGTCGGCGAGATATGCCGCTGCAAGGGCTATGGCAGGGAAGGTATTGCGTCGTTCGGGCTCGGCCACGATTGTCACCTTGCCCGGGAGCTGACGCTCGATGAAGTCGAGCTGGGCCTTGGATGTGGCCACCACGATGGATGAAGCGAGGCTGGCGTCGCCAATCTGGCGCACAACGCGCTGTATCATTGATTCAGGCGTGCCGTCGGGCGAGGGCATCACGCGCAAGAATTGCTTGGAGCGTACGTCGTTCGACATCGGCCACAGGCGTTGTCCCGAACCGCCTTAAATGCATATCGTTAGTTGGGAAGTTTGGAAGTTGAGAAGTTCGTAGCAGTTCGTCGTTATTTAACAATACCTTTTTCGAGGTATTCGGCAAGATTGGTGCGCACACGCTCGCCGGCGCGTTCCACGGCCACTTTTGCCATGTCGGCCTCTGTCATGATGCGCACGAGTTCTTCAAATGAGGTTTTCTTTGGATTCCATCCGAGTTCGCGCTTTGCTTTTGAGGGATCTCCCCAGAGGTTAACCACATCGGTGGGGCGGTAGAAGTCGGGAGACACTTCAACGAGGACGCGGCCTGTTGCCTTGTCTATGCCTTTTTCATCGGCACCCTCGCCTTGGAATTCGAGTTCGATTCCCACGTTGCGGAATGCAAGCTGGCAGAACTCGCGCACGGAATGTTGCTCACCGGTGGCAATAACAAAATCTTCGGGCTTGTCGTTTTGAAGGATGAGCCACATACATTCCACATAGTCGCGCGCATAGCCCCAGTCGCGCAGCGACGAGAGGTTGCCAAGCAGGAGTTTGTCTTGCTTGCCTTGGGCGATGCGTGCGGCGGCGAGTGTAATCTTGCGGGTTACGAATGTCTCGCCGCGACGTTCCGACTCGTGGTTGAAGAGGATGCCCGAGCAGCAGAACATGTTGTATGCCTCGCGGTATTCCTTTACGATCCAGAAGCCGTAGAGTTTTGCCACGGCATAGGGAGAATATGGATGGAAGGGAGTGTTTTCGTTTTGAGGCACTTCCTCGACTTTTCCGTAGAGTTCGGATGTGGAGGCCTGGTATATGCGGCATGTAGATGCAAGGCCGCAGAGGCGCACGGCCTCGAGCACGCGAAGCACGCCGGTAGCGTCAACGTCGGCAGTGAACTCGGGCGAGTCGAAACTTACCTGAACGTGGCTCTGCGCAGCGAGGTTATATATTTCATCGGGACGCACTTTTGACACGACCTGGAGAATCGACATCGAGTCGCCAAGGTCGGCATAATGAAGATGGAAATTGGGATGCCCCTCGAGATGCGCGATGCGTTCGCGGTAGTCGACAGAAGAGCGGCGGATTGTGCCGTGGACATCATAGCCTTTTTCGAGCAGGAGTTCGGCGAGGAACGAGCCGTCCTGGCCTGTAATACCTGTAATGAGCGCTTTTTTCATTATCTAATTTCTGATTTTATTGCAAAGTTAGTGAAAATAATTCTTTTTCTCAAATTCTAAATGGTTGTCCTGAGTTGTCACTTCCGGAGCCTTGTTGCGCCGATATGCCGACAGCACAGTGACAAGCAAGGTCCAGACAACTATATCGAATACAAGTATAATATTTATGTTGACATAGCGCGACAGCAAGTTGTTGAGCAGCGAGAGTGTCACTGAGAAGGCAAGTATCGAGATCATTGCGCGACGCTGGCTCCAGCCGAGGGCAAGCAGATAATGGTGGATATGGTTGCGGTCGGGCAAGAACGGATTATGCCCAAGGCGGATTCGCAACATATAGACACGCACCACGTCGAAGCACGGCACGATCAGCGGCGAGAAAGCCACGACAGCCATGTTCAAGGCCGGAGCATTGCCCGATTCCACCGGTGTGCAATGCAGCAACTGGATACTGAGGAACACGAGCATCATTCCTATGGTAAGCGCACCGGTGTCGCCCATGAATATTTTCTTTTGACGCTTTACGTTACCAAACACATTATAATAGAAGAACGGCAGAAGCACACCGAGCGTGGCAAACGACATCACAGCATATACATATTCTCCGGATGTGAGGAACGTGTAGCCGTAGATGGCAAGCGCGCAGGCGCTAAGGCCCGAGGCAAGTCCGTCGATGCCGTCGATAAGGTTTATGGCGTTGACCACAAATATTGTGAACAGTATTGTCAGAGGCCAACTGATTGCCGGCTCTATTTCCTTGACGCCGAACAGCCCCCAAAGGTTGTCGAGCCATACACCGTCGCAAAGGATAAGCAAGGCGCACAGCAACTGGGCCACAAATTTGGCGCGGTAGCGGATGCCGATAAGGTCGTCGGCCAGACCCACGACATACAGGATAAGTATGCCGCAAAAAGCAAACGCCAGAGGCGCCACATAATGAGGCATCATCTTTAATACCGTGGCAGGGTCGATCCACTCGCCAAAGCCGACAATGAGCGCCATTACGATGAATACCACCGGCATGAAGGCAATTCCACCCAGTCGGGGCACTACCCCTTTGTGAATCTTTCGTTCGTCCTGCTCGTCAAAAAGGTTCTTTCTAAACGAGATAAGCAGAATCTGCGGAATCATCACACCGGCAAGTGCGATGGCAAGAAGCATCGCGGCAAGCGCGATTATTGTCCATGTAATCATAATAATAAATTATAGTGTGCTGTGTTTTTAATTTTAGTGTTTCAATCGGCCACTGCCTCGGGCCCTGTTTTTTTCTTAATATGCGCCGGAAGCGCAAGGATATAATCTTTTAACCATGAGCATGCCCATGCTGAGGAGAACACCGCTGTCACGGCCAAAACAAACCAAATCGTGAAATGTGGCTCGGCTCCGCCTATCCATTTCCCAATCATGGGGTAATACAATCTATCGAAAATATAACTGAACAGATATATGTCAAGGGAAAGAACCGACACTGATGTAAATATCCGCCTTGCGACAGAAGACTTCACGTCGGCTTGATATACGAGCAGAAATATAATCACCGGCAATGGCATGAGCAAGATGCCTTCTGTATTGGCCGCAATATGCATCATCGGTCGTCCGTGAACAAAAATCGCATTAAAGACCGGATTTATCAAGCATAGAACAACTGCAATGAGTATTAATATTTTTTTGTCGATACGCGGCTTATATGTCCGGATATAGGCTCCGATAAAGAAATACATCAGCGGCCAGATGCCCGCCCAAAAAGCGGGAACAATATGAAGGTTGTAGCGGTTGCAGAATGAAGGCAATGCTGTGAGAACAATTACGACTGCTATAAGAAACAGATGGTTTCGTCTGCTGCCAATCGCATGCCAAAGGATATTCAGAAATGGGATTATCAGGAACAAGCCAAGCCACATCTCTATATACCATGCATAATTGATGGCCGAAAAGTCAGTTATCTTATGAATCCATTGAAATATTGTGTAAGTATCTCCAAAATAATATTTGCATACAATTATTGTAATGAATGAAATCAATAAATATGAGGTCACAACTTTTTTCCAGCCTGAATAGTATTTCCTTGAAATGGTCTTATTTAGGTTAAGATAGCCTGTAAGAAGAAGAAACAACGGAACGTTTGCCATGAAAAGCGTCTGGCCTATTGAGAATATGAACATTTCTATTCCGCCAAAATCTGTCTTTTGAAAGTCACTGTTAAGAAAAAAGTGTGATGTAATTACGAACAACACTGCAAGCGACCTTGCTATATCAAGGCCAACAGAGCGTTGGGGTCTACCCCCCCCCCATTAGTATATTATTGATTTTCATAGACTTACACAATGCATTATAAACCCGAGGCATGAGTGCCCGAGCGGGCGCGGCGACGCTCCTCAAAATAGAGCCGCGGAAGCGATGTGATGATGCGGCGGCAGCGCGTCCACTGCTTGCGAGGCTCTTTCCAAAGGCGGTGGACAAATTCGAGGTGATGCTCCACCATCCAGCGAGGAGCACGGTTCACTTCAAGCCCGCTGTAAAATTTAAATGCGGCACCGACGGCTATCATTACTCCGCGGCCAAGATGACGCTCGAGACGTTGCATGAACTGCTCCTGCTTCGGGGCTCCGAGCGCCACCCACACTATGTCGGCTCCGTCGGCCTCTACCATTCGCGCAATTCCGGCATAATCGAACTCGTCGACACGGCAAAAGGGCAATTCCACAAACTGCATAGTGGCCACATCAGGGTTGGTCTTTACAAGATTCGACTTTAATCCGTCGAGAATGGCCTGCTGTGTACCCAGGAAAATCATACGGTACTTCCGGCTGCCGACAATGTCAATAAAAATCTGGCTTCCGCAGTATTGCTCACGTCGGATGCCATATATGCTTTTCAGATAAAGCGGCACATACGACGAGTCGCATATCGAAAACATGGCGCCGTCTACCGTCTTGGCATAATCGGCATCGCGGTTCACAGTCTCAAGAATCACGCCGTCGGACACGCAGATATATCCCGCCCGTCCTTCTGCCACACGACCTGCAATAGCCTCATGCACCGCCTCGCGGTCGAATTCATATCTTATATTAAAATACTTTTCCATGTATCTATTTAACCACGAATTTCACAAATTACACAAATTAATCTATGTTATTCCAGTCTTTTATTAACGTTAATGCCCGCGAATGAGCCATTAATGAGAAATTTATAATTTATTAACGATAATTTACGCTAAATTTCCTGTCTAAAAATATCAACGCGTGAGTTCGGAGAAGAGCGACATCCAGCGGTCGGTTACGACATCGAGGGAATATTCACGGCAAAGTTTGTCATAAGCAGCGCGACCGAGACGGGAAAGCGTGTCGCGGTCGTTCCACACCGAAGCAATCGCCTCTACAAGCGCCGAGACATCTCCGGGAGTAAACAGACGGCCAATGGCACTGTCGCCGCGGCCGATAATCTCCGTAAATCCGCCATGATCAGGAGCCACAACACAGCGTCCATGCTGGGCCGCCTCAAGAATCGCAACGGCAAATCCTTCATAGCAACGCGATGCCATGACCACAAGCCGTGCCCCACGGAAAAAATCATCCAAATCCTTGCCTCCTAAAAATCCGCATAATTTCACGTTTGACGGCAAATTGGCGATAAGTTCTTCGTCACGAACCGCACCTGCAAGGCGGAATTCCACTTCGGGCATACGTCGTGCAGCCTCTATAATAAGGTCAACACCCTTCTCCCGGCTAAGCCGTCCGCAGTAGGCCACATAATTACCCGGATTAAAATCCGGGGCCTCGGCCGGAACATCCACGGCATTAGGTATTACCGTTATTCTCGACGGATTGAAACCCGCCTGCGTCAGTTTCTGACGTTGAAAATCAGTTATACAGGCGAAACGGTCGACACAGTCGATGAAATCTCTGCGCCATCGCGCAGTCGCGCCACGCAATGCATAGCCCAATGATTTTAACCGCGAACCCTCGCAATTATATTTAATACACCCCCACTCCGAGCCACGTTCGAGGCAACGCTCGCAAGGGCCGCCGTCGCGCATAAACAGCCCCGTCGGGCATACGAGCCTGTAATTATGAATTGTCATCACCACAGGCACACCGGCCTTGCGACATTCCTGCAAGGCCGCCGGCGATATAAACGGAAACACATTATGTACATTCACCACATCCGGCTTCTCCTCCCGGAGCATACGGCGCATTTCCCCCACTCCTCCCGGAC
>CANRZQ010000134.1 GCA_947644475.1 uncultured Muribaculaceae bacterium | reverse complement strand
TCGGCCTGCTGTATCTTTGAGGTGGCGTGCCGCTCGAAAGCCATGCGTGCGTCTGTCACCGACATGCCCTTGCCGTTGTCGACAACCTGGATGAGCGTGCGTCCGGCGTCCTTTATTATGATTTGTATGGATGTGGCGCCGGCGTCGACGGCGTTTTCCACAAGTTCTTTCACCACCGAGGCGGGGCGTTGTATCACCTCGCCGGCGGCAATGAGATTGGAGACAGCCTCCGATAGCAATTTTACTTCATCCATGGTTCAACTTTCGAGGAGGCATGCATCGCCATAAGACAAGAATCGGAACGAGTGGGCCAGAGCATAATCGTAGACAGGACGCCAGTCGCCGCCGGTGAAGGCAGAGACGAGCAGTAGCAGGGTCGACGCGGGCTGGTGGAAATTGGTAATCATCGACCGGACTATGCGGTAGCGGTAGCCGGGGGCGATGATTATGCGTGTGGAGGCCACGAATCGTTCCTGCCCGTTCTCATCGAGATAGCGGCTTACGGCGCGCAGGGCCTCGCCGACCGAGAGGTTGGGGTGGGAATCGGAATACGGATACCATTGCGGCACTTCCCCCGTCCATTGGCCGGTGGCAATGAGGCATCCGGCATGGTAAAGGCTTTCGAGCGTCCGCACCGAGGTGGTGCCCACGGCTGTGACGCGCCGCGTGGTTGAAGCCAGTTCGTCGATAAGAGATGCCGGCACGGATATGAATTCGGAGTGCATCGTGTGGTCGGCCACATTGTCGTCTTTCACCGGCTGGAAAGTGCCTGCGCCGACATGAAGCGTGAGTTCGCGGCGGGGGATGCCCCGGCGCGAGATTTCTTCGAGCAGGCTGTCGGTGAAATGGAGTCCGGCGGTGGGGGCAGCCACAGAGCCGGCGATGTGGGAATATACGGTCTGATAGTCGTCGGCGTCCGACGCTTCTGTCTCGCGGTTGAGATACGGCGGGATTGGAATCACTCCGGCATGATCGATAATGGTCGAGAAAGTGATGCCAAGATGCTCAGGCCATGAAAACTCCACAATGGAGGCGTTGCCCACGCGCTCCACGCGCACGGCAGAGAGGTTGAATCCCGTTCCGCCGATTTCCAATGGCATGTCAAGCGCGCCGTCTTTCCATCTTTTGGAATTGCCTACGAAGCACGTCCACCGGCACGATTGTGTCGACTCGAAATTTCGGGCATAATCGGCCGGAGTGTGCGGTTCGAGGCAAAAAATCTCGATTACCGCGCCGGAAGGCTTGCGGAAATGCAGGCGCGCGTTTATCACCCGCGTGTTGTTATATATTAGCATCGAGTCGCCGGGGAGCAGATCCGGCAGTTCGGCAAAAACATGCTCGGAGAGCGAGCCGTCGGGGCGGCGGCGCAGCAACTTGCATTTTTCGCGGTCGGCCAAAGGGTGGGGGGCTATTTTTTCGTCCGGCAAATCGTAGACGAAATCCTGTATGCTGATGTTGGGATGTGTCATTTCTGTTAAATTGTGATGCAAAATTACAAAAAATAAACTAACTTTGTTCCAACAATCTCAGTCACCATTGCATTTAAAGAATATATAGTTACGATTTATGTTAAAAGTAGGCGACATCGTCAGATATCTTAACGCTGTTGGAGGCGGACGAGTATCACGCATAGAAGGTGCCGTGGCTTACGTCGACGACGACGGTTTTGTTACTCCGGTGCTTGCTAAGGAATGTGTTGTCGTGACCCCGGCCAAGGATGCGGAAATGCTTGTGCCGGAAAATACGGCTCCCGCAACAGCCCCGCAGCAAAAAAACGCCACGGCCCCAAAGGCGGCCGCGGCTATCGCTCCTTTTGTCGAGACGGAAGAAGGCGAGCGGCTCAATGTGGTGCTCGGCTTCGAGGCCAAGGATTTAAAGCATCTTTCGTCCACCTCTTACGAGGCCTTCCTTGTCAACGATTCAAACTATCATCTTTATTATGTGATTTCGACGCAGGAGTCCGGCGCGCCCGACATGAGCGTGCTCGCATGCGGCACTATCGAGCCGGCCATGCAGGAGTATCTTGCCACTATCGAGCCGGCCGACCTGTCGGCTATGGACCGCATCAGCGTCGACATTATAGCATTCAAGCCCGACCGCCCCTACCGGGCGAAGCGGCCCGTGTCGCTGTCGATGCCGTTTGACACCACCAAGTTTTTCAAACTCCACTGCTTCAAGCGCAACCCTTATTTCGACAACCCTGTGATAGCCGTCGATATTGTAAAGGACGATGTGCCGGCTCAGTCGGGCAACGCTGCTGTCGATGCCGCGTCGCTGGCTAAGGCTATGAACGAGAAAAAACGTGCCGACAGCCGCCATATCCATGCCCCGGGGGCGAAAAAGCGCGAGCCGAAGGGCGAAGGCCCCATTGTGGTAGATTTGCATATACACGAACTTGTCGACAATACGGCGGGGCTGTCGAATGCCGACATGCTCAACTTGCAGATCGACCGTTTCCGCGCCGTTATGGACGAGAATCTCCGCAATCATGGCCGCAAGATAGTCTTCATCCACGGCAAGGGCGAAGGCGTGCTCCGGCAGGCCCTTCTTAAAGAATTGAATCATAAATATAAAGGACACGACGTGCAGGATGCGTCGTTCCGCGAATATGGCTTTGGAGCCACACAGGTAACTATCCGCTAACCGTTTACACCTATGATTATTTGTTTCACCGGAACAGGAAATACCCGCCACATCGCTGATATCTTGCAAGATATACTCGGCGACGAACTTGTGCGTCTTGCTCCGGGACTTATGTGCAATCCAAAAAAAGTAACGCTTGCGCCCAGAGACGGACGCATAATATGGGCGTTCCCGATACACGGATGGAGAATGCCCAAGTTGGTGAGCAGAGTGATAAAAGAAGCCAAGATAGAGTCGGAGACAAGCGTCGAGCATTTCATGGTTGCAACTTGTGGCGACGACGTTGGCCTTGCTGCCGAGCATTGGCGCCGCGCCATCGAAAGGCGGGGGTGGACAGCCCGTTCGGCTTTTTCGGTGCAGATGCCCAACACCTATGTCTTTATGCGTGGCTTCGATGTGGACGCGCCCGAAGTGGCCGAGGCAAAGATTGCAGCGTGCGCTGCCCGCGCCGAGGCTATCGCCGAGCAGATAGAAGACAACTCGGCGGTGGTCAACGATGTGGTGCGCGGAACATTTCCCTTCACAAAGACATACCTTATATATCCGTTGTTCTCATTATTCAAACTCCGCACCGGGCCGTTTCACACCACCGACGCCTGCAACGGCTGCGGACGCTGCGCGCGCAACTGCCCGCTGCTTACCATAACTATCGGCTCCGACAAGCGTCCGCACTGGAAAGGACAATGCGCCATGTGCCTCAGATGCTATCACCAGTGCCCCAACCATGCCATCGCTTTCGGCTCGTCGACAAAAGGCAAGGGACAATACATATTCTCCGGCTACTCCATAAAAGCCTGATTTTTTAATTCTTCACTCCTCAATATCCATGGCTTCAGAAAATTACTCCATACTTTGGGCCGACGACGAAATAGACCTGCTCAAACCCCACCTGCTTTTTCTCCGCAACCGCGGATATGTCGTGACCACTGCCAACAACGGGCGCGACGCCCTCTCGATGGTAGAGTCGACCCCGTTCGACCTTGTGATTCTCGACGAGAATATGCCGGGCCTCACCGGTCTTGAAACGCTCGGACGCATCAAGCAGCTGCGCCCGGAGGTGCCCGTGATTATGATCACCAAGAGCGAGGAGGAGAATATCATGGACCAGGCTGTGGGAAACAAAATATCCGACTATCTCATCAAGCCCGTAAATCCCAACCAGATTCTCATAGCGATAAAGAAAATCCTGCATGGCGACAGGCTCGTGTCGCAACAGGCCACAATCGACTATCGCTCTGAATTTCAAAACATAGCCACTCTTATCAATACGGCATCCACTGTCGACGAATGGATTTCCTTGTATTCAAAACTTGTGTATTGGGAAATGGAACTGGCATCGACAGAGACGAATATGGACGAACTGCTCGGCATGCAGCGCACCGAGGCCAATTCGGAGTTTGCCAAGTTTATAAAGCGCAATTACGAGAAATGGGTGTCGGCCGACGGCGTCACAGACGCCGCACCGCTTATGTCGCCGAGGCTTATTCCCGACAAGGTGATGCCGATGCTGGAAAAGGGCGAGAAACTGTTTTTTATTGTAATCGACAATTTCCGTCTCGACCAGTGGCGCACGGTGAAGCCTCTGCTCACCGACTGGTTCACCACCGATGAGCAACTCTATTGCTCGATTCTGCCCACGGCCACACAGTATGCCCGAAACGCTATATTTTCCGGGCTGATGCCCATTCAGATTGAACGCATGTTCCCCGACCTGTGGGTCGACGAGGAGTCGGAAGAAGGAAAGAATATCAATGAGTCGCCCCTTATCGAGACATTGTTCCGCCGCTATCGCCGCCAGGTGTCATTCTCGTATTCAAAAGTGTATGACTCGACGGGGTGCGAGCGTCTGCTCCGCGACTTTGGCAAATTTGAGAACTACGACCTCAATGTGGTGGTAATCAATTTTATAGATATGCTCTCGCATGCCCGCACAGAGTCGAAGATGATTCGTGAGTTGGCATCGAACAATGCAGCCTATCGCTCGATATCCGAATCGTGGTTCCGCCATTCGTCGGTGCTCGACCTTTTCCGGCGGATAGCCGAGAAAGGCTACAAGATAGTGCTTACCACCGACCACGGCACTGTCCGCGTCGACAGCCCGGTGAAAGTGGTTGGCGACAAAAACACCAACACCAACCTGCGTTACAAGGTAGGCAAGTCGTTGAGTTACAATCCGAAGCAAGTCTACGAGATAAAGCGTCCCGACCGTTTCGGCCTGCCCGCGCCCAACGTGTCGTCGACCTACATCTTCGCCACCGGCAAGGATTTCTTCGCATATCCCAACAATTACAATTACTACGTCCAGTACTACACCGACACCTTCCAGCACGGCGGCATCTCCCTTGAAGAAATGCTCGTCCCCCTCATCACCCTCATCCCGAAATAGAGGCGGGAGCAGGCCGGAAGCCTGTGTTTTATGCATGGACAAATAATATTTTCGAAAAAACATGCTTGAAGTGTTTGCAAATGTAGAAATTATCGCTACTTTTGCAAGCAAATTATTTTTATTTCCCACAAATAGGTTGCAATTCGCTAATTTTTAATCTTTTTTTTATGAGAAAAATCTACTCTGTTTTAGTTGTTGCACTCGTTGCAATATTCGCTCAGACGGCAAGCGCCCAGTACACGATGGGCGACTACACCGTGACTCCCGCCTCCGGCTCGACCGTTAAATCCATCGAGAATGTGACTGTCGCTTTCAAAGGTCTTGCCGACGGCATCGACGCCCACATCAACCCCTCCAATGCCGGCCAATACATCAACATCACATCGGCCGACGGCGATGTGTACAAGCCCACGTCCTTCAAGGCCGGTATCGGGTCGAGCATCGACAATCTCGACCTCACCTTCCCGGCTATCACCAAGGCCGGAACCTACACGCTCACTATCGCAGCCGGTGTTGTCAAGGATTATGACCAGGCCGAGACAGCCGACGAAGGCGAGCAGTATTCGGTAAACGGTGAAATCACCGCCACATACACCATTGCCGGAACATACATGAATGTATGGACTCTCGACCCGGCTTCCGGATCTGAACTCACATCCATCAGCAAGATAATAATCGCTTTCCCCGAAACGGAAAACCGCGACGGCATCGATGAATACAGTTCGCCCGAAAGCAATATCACCCTCACCTGTGGAGATAAGGTGTACAAACCCAAATCTGCAACCCTGCTCAGCGACTATTACCGCGCCGAACTCACTTTCGAGACCATCACCGAGCCGGGCGAATACACTCTTCATATCCCTGCCGATGTCTACAAAGAATTCGACACTTATGAGAATGAATCGGCCAACCCCGAGATTTATGCATTCTACACCATTAAAGAAACATTGGGCATTGAGAATGTAGCCGTTGGCGCAAACAAGTCGGGCGATGTTTATGATGTGTATGGCCGTGTTATTCTTCGTAATGCCAATGAAGATGCCGTGAACTCTCTCGAAGGCGGCATTTATATTGTAAATGGCAAGAAAATGCTTATCCGTAAGTGATGAGACAATCAATATTACTGTTCTTTGTTTGTGCGGGCCTCGCTTTCAGTGCGGAAGCCCGCACAAATTGCGGAAAGTTTGCGGAGTATAATCCGGATTCGATGCTGCCGTGCAATGCTGCCGCTTCACGGAGCGGAGAGTCCGGGGATTCGGCGCCCGCGGTTGTTGCCGGTGATTTCGACTGGTGCTACTACTGGATGGATTTCGGGACAGGCGTCACATCGCAGACTTGGGAGACGAGCAAGTATGAGCAAATCGTGAAAGTAGACGGCGGGGATAAATACCTCATCAAAAATTTCATGAAAGAGTCGCTCAATCCCGATCCCGACAACCAGGATTTCCAAATTGCCGACCTCGAGGCTTCTTACGACGACTCCACCGCTACATTTGTGCTTGAAGGCAACCAGTACCTCTATGACTATATCGACGGCAAGGACGCTATCGGAATACATCTGATAGGCGTGAAATACAATCCTGCCGGAAAACTCACGCCCGACGCCGACCTGAAGATTTCATTGAAATGGGACGGCCGCGGGTTCAGTCTTGACACATCCACAGGCACTGTCGCTATTCTGGTAGGCGCAAAGATGCCTTCGGGCGGATATGGAGGCCTCGGCATATGCTTTGACTGCGCCCTGTATCCGTGGAACGGCACTATGATCTACATGGTGGCTCCCGATACGGAAACAGAGGCGATGCCTTATACATGCAACGTATGGGCCAAGGTCGACGGCCAGGAGCTAATCATGTCGAATTATGCCGATTTTGGATACACCACCGACATAGTTTTCGATTTCGATATTGCCACCGCGTCGGCCAGCGCAATCGACCCCGTGATGCAGACGCTTGTCGACCTTGAAGGCAAACCGGCCTATCTGTATCTTTCCGACAGCAACGGAGCCGGTTCTCCGGCTTATCCCGGGAATTATGTGCTTACGGCCATGATGGCTGTGCGCGACGGCGCCACCATGCTTCTGCAAAACAACTGGGGCGCATTCTATCTTGGCGAGCAGATAGGCTACTATTCAAACACCTATACAATCCTCAATTTCGACATCACCGATGCGTCTGCCGGTATTGTCGCGGTGGAGGACGCTGAAAAAGGTTTCGTTGTAGATGGCAATACGCTCACAGCCTTGGAGCATGTTGC
>CANRZQ010000133.1 GCA_947644475.1 uncultured Muribaculaceae bacterium | reverse complement strand
CGCGTAGCGATTCAAGAATGTAGCCGTGGGTGAGGGAGTGGCGAAGCCACGACCGTAACCCACGGAAAAGGGTTGCCGGCAACCGGGGGATTTGGAGCGTAGGCCGGCCGGAGCGTTCGGCTATGCCAACCGTGATGCAGAACGCTACGCTGTCGCTCGCTCCAATGCCGCGGATGGTTCCAATGCCGATACCGGGGGTTTCGCTGTCGCTCCACCCCCGGCTAACATCTTGAAGCGCTACGCGCTTCTCGTACATGACGATGGCTTATTTAAACCGTACGTCCCTACCGTTTGGTATTTTGACACACCTTCTTCCCGCTCTACTTGATGATGCGGAATGTGCGTGAGCCGCGGGGGGTGTCGACGAGGATGATGTAGACGCCCGATGCCCATGCCGACATGTCTATAACGGCGGTATCGGCAAACGATTCCGCTGTCACGGCACGGCCGTCGGCAGTATAGGCATGGACCGTTGCACGGCCATCGGCATATATAAAGGCCGTAGAACCGTCACGGCGGAAGATTACGGGAACGTTTTCAGCATCGGCGATGCCGGTAGTGGTGCCCGGGGCCTTGCGGAGATAGAGGTTGTCGAGATAGAAGGTCTGTCCCGAGCCGCCGTCAAACTTGAACTGCCCAAGTTTCGTGAAATCAACATCGCCGGCGGCACGTGAGAGAGTGCTGTTGAATTCCGACAATGCGATGTCAAACGAGTTCCATTTGCCCGCTTCAAGGCTTTTGGTCACACCCCTGTCATCAACAGTGGGATTGAGCGAGATGGGCACAATGCGCAGGCTCATGGCCTCGGGCGCGTAGAGGTCGACATGCAGGTATTCCATGTCGGAGACATCCACGGTGGCGTCTCCGGGCAGCTGGAAGCCAAAATAGTTGAAGTTCTCAAACTTGTAGGCCTCGTCGCCGTCGCCGAGCGTAACGAGCGTGTGCTTGGTCGCCTGGCCCCAGCCTCCGACAAACATGCCCGACATGGCAGGCTCGTACTTGCCGCTGAAGAAACTTTTCACGTCGCCGGCTGCATGTTCGGGTTCGGGAGCGGCGGGAATCACATCCGGGTCGACGGGATCGGGCTCAACTGGGGTCTCTCCTCCCTCGCCGTCGGTCCAGAAATAGAGATTGTCGAGATAGAAGGTCTGCGAGCCGTTGCCGCCGTCGAATTTAATCTGTCCGAAGTCTGCAAACTTTACATTCGGGAAATCCGACAGGAGAATATCAAACGAATTCCACACGCCGGCCTCGAGATGCTTTTTCACCACGTCCTTATCCTGTGTAGGATTGAGAGAGATGGGATAGATATTGATGTCCATCGCCAAGGGAGCAAACAGGTCGACATGGAGGTATTTCATGTCGGAGACATCGACAGTGCCATTGTTTTCATCCACTTGCAGGCCTACATAATTGAATTTGGAGAATTTGTAGGCGTCGTCGCCTCCGCATGCCTCTACCGTGCCGACAGTCGACTGGTTCCACGAGCCCACATTGAGCGCAGGAGCCACCGATGCGTATGCGCCGCTGAACACGCTCTTAACGTTTGCAGCGTCGTGCTTCGGAGCCGGAGCGGCCGGCACGACAACCGGCACGACAGGCGTGGGATCGGGCACGTCGGGTATGTCGAGGTCCTCGACAGGGTCGGGATTCTTTCCGGTGGCGGTGGTGAGTTTTCCGGCCTTTGCCGTCATGGTGAAGCCGTCGCTGAACTTCACGGTGATGTCGGCCGATGAATAGTTATGCACGGCATAGGTGCGGACATCGCCCTTATCGAAAGCCATTGCCATGGGGCAGTCGGCGGTGAGCCGGCGGTTGGCGCGGCCGAGCGACGCCATGGCATAGAGCCACTGGTAGGTCTGAGCCTGCGACACGCCGAATTTTATATCACGGTATGTATAGTCGGTGTAGAGTTTAATGGCTTTCTCGGCATCGAGCATGGCAAGGAATTTCCACCATGAGTCGTACCAAATGTTACCATTTTGCTCCTTTTTCAAAATTCCTGTCTCATTGCACATAGTTTTCCAGTATTCAGCGGCCCACTTTGCGTTGTCGGCAAGATAGAACGAACCGGCATGGATGGGATAGATATGGATGCCAAGCGAACCGGCTGCGCCGCCACCCCAGAAGTTCTCGTAGTCGTATCCATTTGTTAACACGCGTGATGCAAGGAAATTAGGATAACTTGCATCGAAATTACGGTGCTCGATGTCGAACCAGTATTCATTCACCGCCGACTGCTCGGTGACGTACATATATATTGCCTGGTCGCGTAGCGCCTTGTTGCCTGTAACCTCAGCCCAATGGAGCAGATTGGAGTGGAATTGCATCGATTCCGATGTCGACTCCTGGTCGTTACCGGGGCCAGAGGTGGGTAAGCCGTTGGCCCAGCAGTGGCCGGCATAGGGGCTGAACGAACGCTGGTAAGGGAACATCGGGTCGTTGCGGTCGGCCGAGGCGGCGTCGCGCACGAGCAGGTCGACCATCGGCCCCCACTTCGCACCCCAGTCCTGGTCGGTCTGTGCTATGTAGGCGGCTGCGCCTATGATGTAGCCCCAATGGAAATGGTGGTCGTTGATATTGCTGTCCTGACCGTGGCCGGCGGGATAGCCCAGAAGCGTGCCATAAGGTTCATGATAGTAAAACATGAAAGCGATATCACCCGCGTTACATGAAAGCCATTTTTCGAGGCGGGTGCGGATATTGGCGCGCAATTTCTCACTCTCGGCGGTGAGTCCGGCCTCGTCGGCTATGCGCGCGGTCTGTACCTGGCGGTTGAGCAACTGTCCGTCGTTGTAACTGTCGGTCCAATCCTGGAATCCGGTGCCGTTGATTACTTCTGCCGTGAGGCTTTTTAGTTCGGCGATGGAGAAGCCGCCTGTGCCGTCGGCCACTGCGGGGAGTGTAGGCAGGATGCCGTGGAACGGCAGCCATGTCGAAAACTCGTTAGCCTGTACCATTTTGAGCTGGCCGCGGATAGTCTTATACTCGGGTGCTCCGGCCGGAACGGAGAACGAGCCGTCGAGGTTGGCCCAATGGTGAGGCAAAAGGCCCATAAGGGCTTTGCCGGAGCCTTCCTTGTTGTCGACGGTAACGACATAACGTGTAGTCACGCCGCCCTTGGCAGCGTCATATGTCCACTCGGCGCGAGTGTCGGCCGGGAATGCAAACGCGCTCGAAGCCCATGCCTTTGCTTGTGCCGAGGCGTCGACATTGTCGGGAAGCATCACTGCCGACCAGTAGTTGCGTCCGCCAAGGTTCGAGGTAGCCGTCTTGCCGTTTACGGTCCATGTCGAGCCGGAAGGAGCATAGATAGCAAAAGAGGCTCCGTTGTAACTGCCCTTTACAAGAAGAATGTTGCCGTCGACCGATGCCTGGCCGTTGATTGAGACTGTGACGTCGCCGGCGTTGTCGCTCTTGGTGAAATATACCATAGGCATACCCACGCCATAGGTGGCTTCCATCCATTTGCCATCCTGGGTGCGGTTGAAGGTAACGGTCCAGTCGGTGTGGCCGCTTACTTTCGGCTCGGCATTTGTGATGCCGGCAGCGGTCATTATTATTGAGCCTTCCACCGATTGGGCCTGCCCTGTCATAGATTTTTGGAGGTCGAAACCTTCCATGAGCGTGCGCACACCCAGGGGATAGTTGAACATGTTGTTGGGAACCGATGTGTTCAGTTTCGACGACCACCAGTCGTTGGTCGGGATAGGACGTTTGGCTGCCTCGCCTGTAACAAGAGGCGTTGCGTTGGGATAACTGTTGCGGCCTGCGACATCAGTCCCGGGAAAGACAGTAGTATAACTGCCGCTGCCAACCTGCACTATTTCGGCCGAAACAGGCATGGCGACAAGCGCGGAAATTACACTAAATGTAATTTTTGAAAACATTTTTCGTGATAAAGATTGTGATTGTTTGGATAAAAATAGATTTTCGGGTGCAAAGATACTGCAATTTAAGAGAATTAACAAATTTGGCTCAATATAAAAAAAGCCACCGGCTGTGAAGCCGATGGCAAAGTATTATTTTGAGGGTGTGTCAAAATATCAAGGGTAGGGACGTACGGCCCGTGCGTCCGAAAATCTATATTGATATTTATTTAACAATCAATTGTTTATCTGAGGACGCACGAGCCGTGCGTCCCTACAATCTTGGCATAAACAGCCTTTTTTACACACCCTCACCTAAACTATTTGATGATGCGGAATGTGCGCGAGCCGCAGGGGGTGTCGACAAGGATGATGTAGACTCCCGACGCCCACGATTGCGTGTCGATAGCGACTGCATCTGTGAACATGCGCGAGGCTACGGCACGGCCGTCGACCGAATATGCCTGGGCCACTCCGGCACCGTCGGCAGATATTTCTACCGTCGAACCGTCATAGCGGAAATCTATCGAAGAAGCGGCGGCGTCCGCGATGCCCGATTGGTCGCAATCTTCGCCAATGGTGTAGGTGAGATATTTCGTCACGCCGAGGCCTCCTGCGTAGGGCAGTTTCACCCGCACGCGCAGGGTGGTGCCGGCGGCTATATTATTTAATGTGTAGGTCCAGGTCATATCGCCGGATTTCGTCATCATGATTTCGCGGAAGCCGTCGGTCTCATCGAAGAGGTAGCACGGGTCGATGCCGACATAAGAGCCGTCGAAGCGGGCGGTGATTTCCACGGCGTTGCCTTTCGTGGTGAATTTCACGGTGTAGGGGCCGGAGAATGAGCCGTCGGATGCCTCGGTGTCGGTGTAGGTGCAAGAGCCTGCGCCGGGATTGTCGGGATTGTCGGGGGTGTCGGGGTCGGTAGGATCGGTGGGTCCTCCGGGGGTGTCGGGCAGTTCTTCGACGGGGTCGGGGTTCACGCCGGTGGCTGTGGTGAGTTTGCCGGCAGGAGCCGCCATGGTGAAGCCGTCGCTGAACTTAACGGTGATGTCGGCGTCGGAATAGTTGTGCACGGCATAGGTGCGCACATCGCCCTTGTCGAAGGCCATTGCAGTCGGGCAGTCGGCAGTGAGCCTGCGGTTGGCACGTCCGAGCGAGGCAAGGGCATGGAGCCACTGATAGGTATGGGCCTGCGACACGCCGAATTTCATCGTGCGGTCGGGATAGGCATCATAGAGTTCGAGGGCTTTTTCGGGACGTATCATGGCAAGGAATTTCCACCATGTGTCGTACCATATGTTGGGGTTGGTGTCTTTGTTGAGGATTCCTGTCTCAGAGCACATTGCGTTCCAGTAACTGTCGGCCCACTTGGCGTCGTCGGCAAGATAGAACGAACCGGCATGCACAGGATAGATTTCGATGCCGAGCGAACCGGCTGCGCCTCCGCCCCAAAAGTTCTCATAGTCATAGCCGTTGGTGAATACGCGCGATGCGAGGAAGTGGTTGTAGGAGGAGTCGAAATTGCGATGCTCGCGGTCGAACCAATATTCGTTTGTTGCCGACACCTCGGTCACATACATATACACGGCCTGGTCACGCAGGGCCTTGTTGCCCGTCACCTCGGCCCAGTGGAGCAGGTTGGAATGGAACTGCATGGCCTCGGAGGTCGACTCCTGGTCGTTGCCGGGGCCGGATGTGCCGAAGCCGTTGGCCCAGCAGTGGCCGGCATAGGGGCTGAACGAGCGTTGATAGGGGAACAGCGGGTCGTTGCGGTCGGCCGAAGCGGCGTCGCGCACGAGCAGGTCAACCATCGGGCCCCACGAGGCGGCCCATTCGGGGTCGCTCTGGCCTATATAGGCGGCAGCGCCTATGATGTAGCCCCAATGGAAATGATGGTCGTTGATATTGCTGTCCTGACCGTGGCCGGAGGGGTAGCCCAGAAGCGCGCCGTAGGGCTCGTGATAATAAAACAGGAATGCGACTTCGCCTGTCTCGTACGAGAGCCAGTCTTCGAGTTTCTCGCGGATAAGGGTGCGCATCTTTGCGCTTTCTTCCACAAGACCGGCCTCATCGGCTATTCGGGCCGTCTGCACCATGCGGTTGAGCAACTGGCCGTCGTTGTAACTGTCGGTCCAGGGGTCGAAGCCATTGTCGTCTATTACCTCGTTGATGAGTTTTTTGAGTTCGTCTACGGAATATCCGTCGGTGTCTTCACTCACTGCCGGAAGCGTCGGCAGGATTCCATGGAAAGGAAGCCATGTGGTGAATTCATTGGCTTGCAACATTTTGAGTTGGCCACGGACGGTTTTGAATTCAGGAGCATCCGAGGGAAGCGACGTGGCGGCATCAAGGTTGGCCCACTGGTGCGGCAAAAGGCCCATGAGGGCTGTGCCCGTGCCTTCCTTGTTGTCGACGGTCACTACATAGCGTGTGGTCACGCCGCCCTTGGCCGGGTCGTAGGTCCACTCGGCACGAGTGTCGGCCGGAAACGCAAACGCGCTCGACGCCCATGCCCGGGCCTGCGCCGAGGCATTGGCATTGTCGGGGAGCATTGCCGCCGACCAATAGTTGCGGCCGCCAAGGTCCGACTTCGCCGTCTTTCCCTCGACGGTCCATGTCGAGCCCGAAGGAGCATAGACGGCAAAAGAGGCACCGTTGTAACTTCCCGTGACTATAAGGATATTGCCGTCGGCCGATGCCTGCCCGTTGAACGCGACAGTGACGTCGCCGGCATTGTCGCTCTTGGTGAAATAGGCCATGGGCATGCCGATGCCAAAGGTGGCCTCCATCCATTTGTCGCCTTGGGTGCGGTTGAACGTAACGGTCCAGTCGGTGTAGTCGCTCACCTTCGACTCGGCGGCGGTGATTCCGGCTGTGGAGATAAGAACGGAGTTCTCCACCGACTGTGCCTGGTTGAACATTGTTTTCTGCATGTCGAAGCCATCCATGAGCGTGCGCACACCCATAGGATAGTTGAACATATTGTTGGGAACAGCCGTAGTCAGTTTGGGCGACCACCAGTCGTTGGTGGGCACAGGCCGCCCCGCGGCTTTGCCTGTCACGAGAGGTGTTGCGTTAGGGAAACTGTTTCGCCCGGCAGCGTCAGTGCCGGGAAACACAGTAGTGTAACTGCCGCTTCCGGCCTGCACAATGCCGGCCGAGGCTTGCATAGCGACAAGCGCCACGGCAGCCGCCGTAAGGGATAATTTCAATGACATTTTTCGTGGTAAGATTGGGTTAACGATTTTATGACCGCAAATGTAACGAAAAATTTGGAGATTATCTAATTAATTGATTCTATTTATTGTCTTTTTCGGCACAAGCCGTAATTCCGGTGCATTATTATTTAACAGGCGGTGAGTGAATCCACCCGATAGGAACACAATCCTCCGGATTGTGAAAAAAATAATCACAATCCGGAGG
>CANRZQ010000132.1 GCA_947644475.1 uncultured Muribaculaceae bacterium | reverse complement strand
ACATATATGCTTATGGCGAGCGAACTTACGGGCAGGAGCAGGTTGGTGGTGAAGGTGTCGAAGAAGTCGAACAGCGGCATCCCGCCCACCGACAGCCACGGCGCGCCGCCCAGCGACAGCGAGCAGGCCGTCGACGTAAGCAGCAGCGGCACAATCACGATAAGGCACGCGCGGCGGCGCGACACCCGGAAGCGGTCGCGCACAAACGCCACCGACACCTCGGCTATCGAGATAGTGGACGTGAGCGCGGCCACGCTCAGCAGCAGGAAGAACAGCGCGGCCCACAGCCGCTCGTTGCCCATCGAGGCGAAAATCTCGGGCAGCGTGACAAACACCAGGGTGGTGCCTTCGAGTTCGCCCGTGGTGGAGCCGATGCCGAAACTTTTCACCGCCGGGAAGATGATAAGCCCCATGAGCAGGGCCATGAGAAAGTCGAGCAGCGACACCGACACCGCCGTCGAGGTGAGATTCGTCTCCTTGGGATAGTAGGCCGAATAGGTCACGAGGATGCCCATGCCGAGGCTCAGCGAGAAAAAGGCCTGCCCCAGGGCATTTATTATCACGTCGATGTCGATCTTCGAAAAGTCGGGATAGAGGAAAAACTTCACGCCCTCCGAGGCCCCCGGCAGCGACAGCGACACATAGCAGAACACCAGCATCAGCACAAAAAGCAGGGGCATGAGCACATTCGACAGTTTCTCGATGCCCTTGCGCACGCCAATGAGCAGCACCGCAAGGTTAAGCCCGATCATCACAGCCGTCCATATCAGCGGATTCCATGTCGACGTGACATACTCGCCCATCTTGTCGGCGAAGAAAGTGGCGTTGGCGCTTTCGGTAGTGGGCACATAGCCGCGGTAGAGGTCGCCCGAGATGGAGTCGAACATATACTCGATGGTCCATCCCGCCACCACCATGTAGAACGACAGGATAAGGTAAGACGCCACGAGCCCGAGCGTGCCCGCTATCCACCACCGGCTGCGCGGAGTGAGATTCTTGAAATTGCCCACCGAGTCGGAGCCGCCGGCTCGCCCGAGCGAGAACTCGGCCAGCATCATCGGCACGCCGAGGACAAACACACACGCTATATAGATAAGGAGAAAAGCCGCTCCGCCGTTGGCCTGCGCCTCGGCCGGAAACCGCCACACATTGCCCAGGCCGATTGCCGACCCCACAGTGGCGGCGATAACGCCCAGTTTAGATCCGAAAGTGGATTTTTCTTGTGCCATAATTAGGAAATGCCGAAAAGATGTCTTATTTTTGTGTCAAGCAACTGAAACAACGCGCAAATCTTTGCGTTAATTGCCATTAATCATTCATTAATTGAAATTAACGGCTCATTCACGATAATTAACGTGAAAAACCATGCATGGGTTTTTCGGATGCAAATTTATAAATTAACATACGATTGTTGAAACGTTTGTAACAGATTAAACATTTTTAATCACAATTTGTTGCATTTTGCGTTAAAAAAATAAAAAACAATGAAAAAGAAACTCGTCATATCCACAGGCGCGGGCATAAGCGCCGAAAGCGGCATATCCACCTTCCGCGACGCCGGTGGCCTCTGGGAAAACTATCCCGTGATGGACGTGGCCTCGGCCGACGGATTCGCACGCAACCCCGCCCTCGTCCACAAATTCTATTCCGAACGCCGCGCACAGTTGCTCCAGGCCAAGCCCAACGCAGCCCACCTCGGCCTCGTCGACCTCGAAAAGGACTACGACGTCTACGTAATAACCCAGAATGTCGACGACCTCCACGAACGCGCCGGCTCGTCCAACGTGCTCCACCTCCACGGCGAACTCATGAAGGTGCGCGCCATCGACGACGAAACCCGCGTGTATCAGCTCTCGCCCGACAGCCTCGTCACCACCCCCGACACCATAATCGACGGCCACCGCGTGCGCCCCCACATCGTATTCTTCCAGGAAGCGGTGCCCAATTTCGAGCCCGCCACGCGCCTCGCCGCCGAGGCCGACATCTTCGTGATCATAGGCACGTCGCTGGTGGTGTACCCCGCCGCGGCCCTGCTCCACTACGTGAAGCCCGGCACACCCGTCTACTATATCGACCCACGTCCCGCCGCCGTGCCTGCCGGAGTGAACGTGATACCCCTCAAAGCCTCCGAAGGCGTGGCTCGCCTGGCCCAAATGCTTAAAAAATGAAAATACGCCTCACCTGCATAGGGCGCACCACCTACAAGCCCCTGCGCGAGGCCATCGACCGCTATGCCGCGCGCATCCCGCACTATATCCCCTTCGAACTCCGCGAACTCCCCGACGTGAAGACCACAAAGGGCATGAGCGCCGAGCGGCAGAAAGAACTCGAAGGACGCGCCCTGCTCGACACCCTGGCCCCCGCCGACTTCCTCATGCTCCTCGACGAGCGCGGCCGCGAACTCACCTCGCGCGAATTCGCCACTTTCATCTCCGAGAAGATGATCAGCCTGCCGTCGACCCTGGTCCTGGCCATCGGCGGCCCCTACGGCTTCTCGCCCGAGGTGTATGCCCGCGCCAATCAGAAACTCTCGCTCTCGCGCATGACCTTCCCCCACGAGATGGTGCGCCTCTTTATCGTCGAGCAAATCTACCGCGCCATGACCATCCTCCGCGGCGAGCCCTACCACCACGACTGATTACGTAAATTCCGTGTATTACGTGTATTACGATGATTACGTGGATTACGATGATTACGTGTATTGCGATGATTATTTGTTAATTAAAATTAATGGACTATTAATGATAATTAATGTAAAAAATCTCCGAAATCCCCGAAATTCACGTAATACACGTACGTAATACACGAATGAAATACACGTCGTAATACACGTAAGTCTACAAGTTTACCACGGTGAACGACGGGGCGAGCGTGTCGATGAGCAGGAGACGGTCGTAGAGCGGCGAGCCAAGGCCGGTGATGATTTTCAAGGCTTCCGTGGCCTGTAACGACCCCACGATGCCGGGAGCCGAGGCAAGCACGCCGCCCTCGGCAGCGGTAAGATAGTCGTCGGACTTGTCGGGGAAGATGTCGCGGTAGCCCGTGCATCCCGGCCGCCATGCCGTCACCTGGCCGCGATACTGCGCGATGCCCCCCGCCACATAAGGCACTCCGGCGGCCTGCGAGGCAGCCGTCACGGCATACTTGGTGGCCGGATTGTCGGAACATTCAAGCACCACCGTGTGTCCCGCCACCACGCCGGGCAGATTCTCTGCCGTGAGCCGCTGGTTCACGGCCTCCACCTCGATAGTGGAATTGGCGGCGCGCACCTTCGAGGCAAGCGTCTCGGCCTTGGGGCGGCCTATGTCGCCCTCGGTGTACGACAGTTGCCGCTGAAGATTGGTGATGTCGATCGTGTCGAAATCCACGATGGTAATCTTGCCCGTGCCGGCGCTCCCGAGATAGAGCGAGGCGACAGTGCCCAAGGCCCCGGCGCCCACCACCAGCACCGAGGCCCCGGCAAGCAGGCGTTGCCCCTGCTGCCCGAACCCCTCGAGCTGTATATGTCGGATATATCGGTCCATAATGTTATATATATGCAGGAACACAATCCTCCGGATTGTGATATATTTTCACAATCCGGAGGATTGTGTTCCTGCCGTCTTCAATCAAATACCGCGTCCCAGTCCTTCCACACCGGGTCGTAGCCGCCGGCGCGGATGGCCTCGGTGACCTCGCGGGGCGAGCGGCCGTCGCTCACGGTGAACTGTTCCAGTGCCTCGGGCGAGGTGGCGTATCCGCCCGGCTCGGTCTTCGAGCCTGCGCTCATCGACGTCACGCCCAGGCGCATCATGTTGGCGCGGAACTCAGGATTCTCGCGTGTGGAGTAAGATATGTCGATGTCGTGGTCGAAAAGGCGGAAGGCCATGGTGAGCTGGGCAAGTTGGCGGTCGGTCATCACCACATTGGGCTGGAATCCGCTCTCCGACGGGCACATGCGCGGGAAGTTGACAGAATAGCGCGTGCGCCAGTACTTGCGCTGGAGATAGCGCAGGTGACGCGCCATCATCGTCACGTCGGCGCGCCAGTCCTCGAGGCCGATGAGTACGCCCATGCCTATCTTGTGCACCCCGGCGCGGCCCATGCGGTCGTAGCCGTTGAGACGCCACTCGTAGTGCGACTTCATGCCCTTGGGATGGTAGCATTTGTAACGCTCGCGGCGGTAAGTCTCCTGGAAGCACACTACGCCGTTGAGCCCCGAGCGCGTGAGCCGGGCATACTCCTCCTCTTTGAGGGGCTGCACCTCGATGGTGAGATTGTGGAAATACGGGCGGCACGTTTGCAGCACCTGCTCGTAATAGTCCACGCCCGTTATGGTCGGGGCCTCGCCGCTCACAATGAGCAGGTTCTCGAACGGAGCGAGGCGGCGTATAGCCTCGCACTCGGCCTTCACCTGGTCCATGGTCAGGACCGTGCGCGTGAACGGGTTGTTGTGGTTGAAGCCGCAGTATACGCAGAAATTGGTGCAGGCGTTCGACACGTACATGGGGATGTACATCGATATGGTCTTGCCGAAACGTTCCTGCGTGTAGCGCATGGCCAGCTGGGCCATCTCCTCGAGATGGGGCACGGCGGCCTCGGAGATGAGGGCCATGAAATCGGTGTCGGTCAGCGCCGCGGTGTTGCGCCGCGCCTTCGAGAGGGCGCGGGCCACATCGTCGTCGGTCATGGCCGCGATGGCGGCCACGGTGTCGTCCCAGCAGTAGAGGCTGTCGATTACGTCGGCGAAGCCGTGACCCCAGGGCGATTCAGTGTCGGTATTTACAGGTTGCATTTTTCGGCAGTGTTTTGGGAAATGCGCATGGCGCAGAAGTTGGGGCCGCACATCGTGCAGAAACGGTCGTCGGCATCGGGAGCGTCGCGGCGCGATTCCAGATAGAAGCGGCGCGCCTTCTCAGGGTCGAGCGAGAGGTTGAACTGGTCTTTCCAGCGGAAATCGTAGCGTGCCTTGCTCAGGGCGTCGTCGCGCACCGAGGCGCCGGGGAAGCCCTTGGCCAGGTCGGCGGCATGGGCGGCGATCTTGTAGGCTATCACGCCCTCGCGCACATCCTCGAGCGTGGGCAGCGACAGGTGCTCCTTAGGCGTCACGTAGCAAATCATGGCCGTGCCCAGGCGCGAGATTATGGCCGCGCCGATAGCCGAGGTGATGTGGTCGTAGCCCGGGGCGATGTCGGTGGTAAGCGGGCCCAGGGTGTAGAACGGAGCCTCGTGGCACACGGCCATCTGGCGGTCCATGTTCTCCTTTATCTTGTGCATGGGCACATGGCCGGGCCCTTCGATTAGCACCTGCACGTCGTGTTCCCAGGCCTTGGCCGTGAGTTCGCCCAGCACGTCGAGCTCGAGGAACTGGCTGCGGTCGTTGGCGTCGTGGGTCGAGCCGGGGCGCATGCCGTCGCCGAGCGACACGGCCACGTCATACTTGTTCAGAATCTCGCATATCTCGTCGAAATGGGTGTAGAGGAAACTCTGCTCGTTGTGGAGCACGCACCATTCCACCATGATCGAGCCTCCGCGGCTCACGCAGCCGGTGAGACGCTCGCCGATAAGGTCGGCATGCTCGCGCAGCGCGCCGGCGTGGATGGTGAAATAGTCGACGCCCTGCTCGGCCTGCTCGATGAGCGTGTCGCGGTAAAGTTCCCATGTGAGTTTCTTCACGTCGCCGCCCACCTTCTCCAGGGCCTGGTAGATGGGCACCGTGCCCACGGGCACCGGGCAGTTGCGTATGATCCACTCGCGTGTCTCGTGGATATTGTCGCCGGTGGAAAGGTCCATGAGCGTGTCGCCGCCCCAGTAGCAGCTCCACACGGCCTTTGCCACCTCCTCCTCGATGCCCGACGACAGGGCCGAGTTGCCGATATTAGTGTTCAGTTTCACCGCAAAATTGCGGCCAATAATCATAGGCTCGGCCTCGGGGTGGTTGGGGTTGGCCGGGATTATGGCGCGTCCGGCGGCAATTTCCTGACGCACAAATTCGGGCGTGATGTAGGATTCGATGCCGAGTTCGGCGTTATTGAGGTTCTCGCGGATAGCCACATACTCCATCTCGGCGGTGATGATGCCTTGGCGGGCGTAAGCCATCTGGGTGATGCGGCGGCCCTCCTTGGCGCGGCGCGGACGGTGGCGCAGGGGGAAGCGGATAGCGTCGAGTTCGGCCATCGAGGCGCGGGCGCGGCCATATTCAGAGGTGATGTCACAGAGCAGGTCGGTGTCGCCGCGCTGCTCCACCCACGCCTCGCGCAGGCGCGGGATTCCGGCGTTCACGTCGGGGGCGAAAGCCGGGTCGGTGTACACGCCCGAGGTGTCGTACACCGTTACGGGCGCGTTGGGATACTCCACGCGCTTGCCCCCCTCTATTTTCACAGTGGGGTAGAGGCTGATGCGGCGCATGCCCACCTTAATCTCGGGGAACAGCGTGCCGCCTACATATATTTTCTCAGAATTGGGATACGACGATACGTCGATATTTTCAATTTTCATAGGTTTGTTCGATTGTTATTTTTAGTTCAAGTTTCGCAAGTAAGCCACGGCGAAGCCGTGATTCCTTGGTTAACCGGGTATGGAGGCGAAGCCGGCATGCCCGGTTTATGACGGTGATAAATAGCACTGCGAAGTAGTGCCTCGCGCCTTGGCCGGTACTGTCGAACGCTCCGGCAGGCTCCGCTCCAATACCGCAATTGATTCGTATTTATCCGGCCACGCATGTCGGCTTCGCCTCCATACGTGGTTAACATAAGAGCCACGGCTTTGCCGTGCTGCGAGTTAGTCGTTAAGGAAAGAGGTGAGAGGGCTTGTGGCCTGGGCGTGGGCCGACACGGCGCCCATGCCGGCGAGATAGCCCTTGCGGCCGGCCTCCACGGCCAGACGGAAGGCGTCGGCCATCATCACAGGGTCGCCGGCCACGGCTATGGCGGTGTTCACCAGCACGGCGTCGGCGCCCATCTCCATGGCGTCGGCGGCATGCGAGGGCGCGCCAAGCCCGGCATCCACCACCACGGGCACGCCGCTCTGCTCGATGATTATTTCAAGGAAGTCGCGGGTGCGTATGCCCTTGTTGGTGCCAATGGGCGCGGCCAGCGGCATCACGGCGGCGGCTCCGGCCTCCTCGAGACGTTTGCACAGCACAGGGTCGGCCTGGATATAGGGAAGCACCACGAAGCCCTCGGCGGCCAGCTGCTCGGTGGCGCGGAGCGTCTCCACAGGGTCGGGCATCAAGTACTTGGGGTCGGGGTGGATTTCAAGTTTGATAAACGGCGTGCCAAACACCTCGCGGCTCATCTGCGCGGCCAGCACGGCCTCCTCGGCAGTGCGCACCCCCGACGTGTTGGGAAGCAGC
>CANRZQ010000131.1 GCA_947644475.1 uncultured Muribaculaceae bacterium | reverse complement strand
GGTGGCGGGCGTCGAATATGAGTGTTCCCCGACGAAAGCCGCGGCTCCGCATACTATGAATCCGCAGTCGGTCATAAATGACGCGAAGTCGGCAACTGCGTTCTCAAATGCACGGTTGCCATATACGGCCACGACTATGCATTTTGCGCTGTTTCCTCTTATCCCTTTAAGCCGCTGCTTTATCATCGGGGATATTTTTCCGCCATACACAGGCGCTGCCGCGATGACAATATCTCCGGATGAGAGAGAAATGTTTTCTGCGGGCCGGAACGTAAGGTCGCTATGGCAGATTTCTGCATCCGCCACTTCCGACATGCCTTCGGCAATGCCTCGCAGAATCTTGGCGGATGTGCCTGTGGGAGAGAATGAGAAAGAATATATGCTCATATGTAAATATCAATAGTTTAATGTGGATGGTTTGTTTTTGTTCACATTGATATAATAGAGGTCGTCGTGGTCGGTGATGCTGTATAATTCCTGATAATCGGGAGTCATAAGGTAAAACTCGTCAAGGCCGTCACAGTCGCCGATGAATGTATGTATATCCTCCATCCGGCCTTTGAACACGACGAAATCCGTGTTCCAGTAGTCGATTATGAAGTAAAGTACAACATCTTTGTCTATTATATCCGGCAGATGCCAGTAGGGGTCGTCCATATGGCAGTCAATCCTGTGCGGTACATACCTGAGGCTCTCCCATAACGCACGCGGGTTACCGTCGATAAACCCGTCGTAAAGCCTCTGCAAGAGCGCGTCCTTTTCATTCCCTTCAATTTTTTGAAGCGGAAGATTGTTGTCACGTACAGTCCGGTCTATTTCTTCGTAATCAAACATAAGCCGCGGTCAATTAGAAGATGCACAATTCCAAGCCGACAATATGGACTTGAAATCGGACAGCATCAATGGAAAATCATAATCTATTTTACGACGCAGGCGGTTCGCCAACTGTTCGGCCGCATGTATCATGTAGCCGCTCAACAGCCGTTTTTGCTCAGCCACCGGGAGTTGGCTGAATTCCCTTTCCAGGACTATATGCACACGTACTGTGCCCGTATCCTTGCGGAACGCGCCATAGGAGAAGCGGTTTCTGAGATAATAGCCATTGTCGTCGATTTCCTTTGCCGAGTACATTTCAAGCAGTTTGGGATAAAAATCGGCCTTTTTCAATTTCAGCGACTCATCGGCGATGATATAGTTGGTCTTGCAGTGGCAATTATCGTAAAAACTGAACGACAGATTTATAACAATCTGATTTATGGCAGAGCCGTAGAGCCCGGGGCGCATGCCGCGGTTGAGAGCCGGTTGAAGTTCATTCTCGATGCTTTCTATCACCGGACGCGAGCCTTCATAGCAATTGGCAAGGCTCCGGACGATGCGTATCGGGTTTTTAGGAATCCAGTTGCGCTGGCTGCATAGCGGTATATCTTGCGGCTCTGCCTCACGGCAGCCAATACGCATTGGCTCCGGCAAAGGATTGTCGGGACTTCCGTGGTAAAACGACAAATCATAGTCGATGGCATATCCTGTTTTTCTTTTCGACCATACTGCATCGTTACAGCGGCATTTGGCATCGCGTGTCAAATAGTATGTTTCGGGATTACCGTTAAACCAAGATCCTCTTACAGCCTCGAGCGGCTCATGCGTCCCCCACCCGATTATGGCAAGAGCCTCGCAAATCCTTACCGAGGCATTCCACTCGACCACGTTGCAGTACTGCGAGTATTTCAAGAACCCGGCATGAAGCGACGCACGCATAGCCTCTCTGTCGGCAACCGCCGACAGATATTCTCCCAGTTCGTCAAGACCGGATATTTCAAATATCTTGTTAATCATCTCATATGGCCTGCTGCCACATTAATTAAAATCCGCAGCAATATCAATTGTGGCTTGAATATCCGGGTGTAAAGTTAATAATAATCTGCGATATATCTTGAAAAGCCTAAATCATCATGGGCAGACAACGCGGGGCGTTATAAAAAACGGGCATCTGCGCCGGAGACGCGGATGCCCGTTTCGTATAAATTCCACACCAAAGGATGCGATGAAACTCCGATAAGACAGGATTTGAGTGCTCACATTCCTTTGTAATCCGTCCGGCCGGCATATAGCCGGCACCTTCATTCAAAGGTTGAGGCCCGCCATCGGAATGCTAAGCTTGTCTCGGGATTTCATAATAATTTGAAGAGTTTCCCAATCAACTTTGATGTGGGGATTTTTCAGTATTTCAATTTACGGAGGGGAGGCTCCGCGGCTCGTCTGCCGTTTGATTTTCTAACGCAAAGTTAAAACGAAAAGTTCGGCTTTCCAAATTTCCTTGTCAGTTTTTTACATTTTTTTATTTGCCGATACAACTATTTGCTTTTATCTTCCGTTATATGTTAAGAATTTTATATCACGACAATGAATATGAAGAGCCTATCCAAATTTTTAGTCACTTCGATAGCGACAACAGCCACCGTGCTGTCGGCTTGCAGTTCGAAACCGGTTGCAGAAGCAGAAAAGTCCGCGCCTTTTTCCACAGAGACGACGCAATGGACCGACAGCGCCACCGTCGACAAATCTTCGGTGACAGTGAGCATACGCGCTCAATTTCCCTCCAAGGGACCTTCTGATCTTGTAAATGCCACACGCTCATGGGTCGCGTCGGCACTTGCCTGCTCCGACACGCTTATCGCCGGCGTACATGAGCACGAGAAGGATGCCAAAGATTTGTTTTCCTATGTAGGCGGCGAACTCATCAAGGAATCCAAGGCTGATTTGCGCACTATCAATACACCGGGCTTGACATATGAGTTTATCTGGGACATAACGACTCCCGTGGCATCTGACACCTGCGTGACATATTCTTCCACTTTCTATTGCTATACCGGCGGCGCGCACGGCTCGACGCAGATAATCCAGAACACGTTCGACGCCCGCGGCATCCCGTTTACCACCGAGACAATGTTCGCTCCCGAAAGCCTCGAAACCTTGCGCCAACTGGTAGCCGCCAATCTTGCCAGCCAGTATTTCCATGAGACAAGTGTCGAGACAATGAAAGCCAACCTCATCCTTACCGGCGACAACGTTCCACTGCCGTCTGCCGACCCGGCATTCTACCCCAACGGCATACGCTTCATCTATCAGCAATATGAGATTGCCCCTTATTCGGCCGGGCTTCCGGAGTGCACTATCCCCTACTCGGTGATACGTCCTTATCTCAGCCCCGCGGCAGCGGCCCTTATCCCTTGACGAAACACCCTTCCTATCGCCCAATCCTCCGGCTCTGTTCAAGAGCCGGAGGCTTTTCTTTTGTTTGACTGTGGATGCGCACGAACTGCATTGGCCGCGCGAGCGTACCTAAGCCGTGAAAACTTTTCTATCGTCGGGCTGATACATATGTTTGAAAATCAGTTGATCGCTGTTAATTCACGGAAATCCTTGATTTTCTTAGGTAATATTATAACTGCTATAATAACGCTTATCAATAATGCTCCTGAAACGAGCCAGAAAGTGTAAGAGCCAAGGCTCCAAAGATTACCGAGGAAGATGGTAAAGAATATAGCAAGTACGATTGCGAGCACAATCTCAGTGGCCAGAGTGTAAAGCCTTAGGTTTGAAACTTGTTTCATCACCATTATTGGCGCTTCTGATGTAATTTGTATCTTTTTAATCATATGATAGAGAACGGCATACATCATTGCTGCCACTGCCATATAGACGCCAAGAAATCCTTTCATGGCGACGGGGAATCTCGGATTGTCTGTTCCGCTGAGCCACAGCACGATGAACACCAATGCAAGAACAGCACACATCTGAATATTCCTGCGATATTGTTTGGTGACACGTTTCTGCGCGGTGTCGCATATCGTGGTGTTGAGAGTGATAGTATCACCGCTCTTTTGTGTGAGTACGTCGTCGAGGGTTGACATACTTTTTTTGAGTTCGTCCAAGTTCATATTATTTAGATTTTGAGATGAGTTTATTTTTAATCCGGTGAAGTTTGGTAGCCACGTTATTCCGTTCTATGCCGATTATTTCTGCTATTTCCTCATATGAATATTCATCGAGCCAAAGGAGGATAATTGCTTTCTCAATCGAGAGAAGTTGGTTTATCAATTCGTGGAGTGCTGCAAGTTGCTCTGCTTTGTCATCATCGGCTTCCGATGATATATCGGTGGCCGAGATTTCAAACGGAAAAGTTTCAACCTTTGGCTTATAATTGCGTATTGCCATTAACGCTGAATTGACAGCAACGCGATATACCCAAGTAGAGAGTTTGCTTACTCCCCGAAATTGCTCTAAACCCAACCAAATGTTGGTAAGAATCTCCTGACGTAAATCTTCATAAGACACTTTCGGAGTCGCATAGGCCCAGCAGACCTTGTTGATGATACGGGAATGTTCTTTGACAAAAGAAGCGAACTCCCTGCTTGTTTTTGGTGGACTTTTCATTCTCTTGTTGTTTTGTAACGTTAGGTGCAAAAATATTCCTAAAAGTTACATTCATCTCAAAATTAATTTGAAAATAAGGCTCCATTTCCTCGTCAAGCAGGATACAAGCCTAAAATTACGGTGCGTTATTTATTGATTAAGACAGGTGGACCGCAAGGCGGTCGAATACGGTAGGCACGGGCGAAAGCCCGTGTTTCTAATACATCCCGGAGGTTCGACTGCGGCCGCAGTCGAATAACAACATCTCATCATAACATGGGCTTTCGCCCATGCCTACCATATTAAGCGGCTCTGCCGCTTCTGCCGAAAAGGCATACGCCGTAAATCCGGCTTGCTCCTTTTTGACAGATGCGGATGTGTCAAAATACCAAAGGCAGGGACGTACAATCGCGGCATAAAAAGCCTTTTTGACATATTATCTGATGCTCTCAGTTGAGAAACGAAAGCATGGCCATGGAGAAGGATTTATTCTCACACAGGCTTTTGAGAAAATGCCGGGTGGCCGTCTTGATGTAACTGTCCTTGATTATATGGAACGAGCCCTGCATCGAGGCCTCGACTCCGAATATTGGCACCCCTGCGATACAGGGATGGTCGATGAGGGTGGCCTGTGAAAGGAATGTGAGCAGGTTGCTTTTTGCAACAAGGTCGAGCAGGATGTTTATATCATTAATCTCGAGCCGTATATCGAGATTGGTGTGGTGGGCGCTTTCAAGGATACGGTCGAGGGTATTGCGTGCCTGCATTCCTTTTGCAGGCAGGCACACGGGATAACGCTCCACATCGCGGAATGTGACAGAACGCTGCGCGGCAAGCGGATGGTCGCGCCCCACGGCCACGCACAGGGCACTGTCGAACAAGATATGTGATTCTATCGACTCGCACAGATTCATGGGCTTGTAAGACAGCGCCACATCAATCTTGCGATGGATGAGCAAATCGAGCAGTTCTTCCATCGACTTGCAATATATATTCAACTTGATTTTGGGATGCTTTCGCATGAAATCGAGCACAGTTTCCCTCAACAGCGGCGAGAATGTGTATGTCGTGCCAATGTTAATCTCCCCCTCCTCGAGGCCGAGCACGTCGTGAATACGGTCGATGCACGACTCGGCGTCGTGAATCGTGCGCAAGGCCGACGGAAGAAAAGCCTTGCCCACATCGGTGAGCGCCATCGAGTGGCGTGTGCGCTCGAACAGCCTCACGCCGAGTTCGCCCTCCAATGTCGCTATCTGTTGAGAAAGAGTGCTTTGTGTGATGTTCAGTGCTCTCGCCGCCTCAGAAAAATTAAGGAATTCGGCAGTTGTGGTGAAATATTTCAGTTGTCGCAGTTCCATTAAGAAATATTATTTTGTAGCGGTGAAAGAAATCTTTTTCATAAGGAATACGGGGATGGTGATTCCTATCACCATCATTAATATAACGGAGAAAGTGATTATTAAATTGTGGCTGAACATATCGAAATACTCTCTGTAACCGTCCGAACCCATGCAGCCTACCAGGCCCTGCACCATCTTGTAGGCATACATGCCCGGAATCATTGGCAAAAGAGCGGGGAACGACAGGCATTCCGCAGGGCATTTCGCACGCCGCGAAAGCAGCACGGCGAGTATCCCGATTACAAACGAGGCGACAAAACTGCCCGCCACTATCCCACATCCGCGCTCCATGAGCAGGAAGCGGCAGCCGTGGCCTATTCCGGCAATAATCCCGCAGCATTTCAGCGATTTTTTCGGAGGATTGCTTATTGCGGCGAAGCCCATTGAGGCCACCGCGCCGAAAATGATGTCTTCCCAGATAGAAAGTTCCATTTTATTGCAGTTTTAAAATATAATCGGCGAGCACGAGTCCGGTGCCAAGACAGGCTGTGGTTTCAAGAGCCGACAGCAGCCTCGACATGGAGCACACGTAATGGCCGTTGATAAAATCGCTGAAAGCATTTATAAACGGTATGCCGGGCACAAGGTAGAGCACGCTTGTGGCCACGGCCACATCGGGCGTGGCTCCAAGACCGAAGATATGAGGCCCGCATGCTATTATGGCTGAGAGGCATGCCGCTATAAGGCAAGCGACACGGGAATCAAATCCGGCCCTCACGGCTTTGTTTTTAACACAAAAACCGCCTAATGTGGCAAGGAACACAAAGAGCATGGCCCAGGCATCGCCTCTGAACAACCGGCAGAACGAGGCGTTTGCCACAGCCGCGGCCAAAGTGACAAACACGATGTTCATCCTTGCCTTGGACTTAATTGCGGCGAGACATCGCCGGGCACTGTCGAGGCCAAGTTTTCCTTCCGCCACTTTCCAGCTCAACCGGCTCAGCGAAGTGATGGCATAGAAATTCACTCCGCTTGTCCAGTAGGCCATGCGGGTGTCGGCCTCGCCGCCGCGCGAGAGCATTATCTCGATATGCTTTGGCATCACTGTCATCACGCAATCCACCCCGAAACGCTTAGCCATGCGCCTCACATTTTTCTCGATGCGCAGCGTGGTGCATCCGGAAGAAAGCAGATATGCCGAATAGTCGGAAAAAAAGTCTTCCAGGACAGCGAGATTGCAGCCGGGATGTGATTCAGAATTCATCGTCGTCATCATCATAGTCGTAAATATGATCGTCGCGGATTTCTACAAAATGATGCTTTTTATTAAAAGAATGCAGCGCGTCGAACACCGTGCGTCCCCACATTACAAGAATCACCACGGCCACAGCCGCCCAGAAAATTAAAGATTCACGTATCATAACCGTACATTTTAAAAACACTGCAAAATTAACAACCGGGAAACCGGCCGGAATATGATTCTTTAATGATTGTATCTATATCCATTATCGAAAAATAAAATAATCCATCATGCAATCTTTTTGGAAAAAAGAACAATAATCGGGCGTAAGGAGTTAAATTTGCAAAAACGATATAAAATTGCATCCATGATAC
>CANRZQ010000130.1 GCA_947644475.1 uncultured Muribaculaceae bacterium | reverse complement strand
TTTTTAAGACGAATTTGCCATTTTCCCACTTGCTGCTGCAAAGTTAGAGTTTACTTACGCTTTTTCTTGACTTTCAGAATCTCGCAAATTCAAGTTTAAGCAAGAAAAAAGCAACGGTAGATGCCTTTGTATGATGTTTATGGAGATTGCCAAATTTGGCGACCTCTCTTGTCATATCATACAGCGTGAGGCTTCGTCGTTGCTCTTTTTCTTAAACGGGCAATGCGAGAGCCTTGAAAGTGAGAAGAGCAACAAGCAGGGTTCTCACGCTTTTCCTTTACAAACCTGTCGTCCGGGAACCGCGATAACAAGAGACAATCCTTAAATACAATAGACCAACTCATGAACATCTCTTTTCAAAATTTCCACAGGCGTTGGCTGCTGCATATCTTTCTCCTTGCGGCCGTACTGCCAGTCAAGGCAATTCAAATTGGTGGCGTAGAGTACACCCAACACAGCCTTAGCAATATTACCGGCGATTCCCAATATACCATTGGCGAAGACGGTAAAAACCAATATTGGGAGATATCCAACTGCAACCTTCAGATTTCGGAGGGACGAGGGGCCGCCATAACCATCCGTGGCAATGTAATTATCGGAGTCAATGGCACTCTGAATGTAAAAGGTGGCGATGCAAGAGGCTACATCGGAGCCGGAGCAGGCATCCATGTACCCAATGGCGCGAATTTAACGATTATGCCTGCTGTAGGTCAATCATCATGCACCGTCACTGCTTATGGCGGTAACGCCGGACAGCCTAACGTAATGCTCGACACCGAATCCGGGCCCGCCAAATATAACAACGGAGCCGGCGGTGCAGGTGCCGGTATCGGCGGCAATGGCGGCAACGGCGGCACTGCACGAAATATCTTCGACTCAAACGGCAACTTTTCCAATGGGAATAACGGACAACCGAGTGAAAAATGCGGCAACATCACCATTGAAAAAGGAGTAACCTTGACCGCGATAGGCGGTCGAGGCACCGGTGTGGAGCAGACCGATGCTTACGGCAAGAAAATTTACAACTTTGATGTTGTCAGTGCGGCTAATGGTCAGAAAAATCATGGTTATGTTGCAGCCGGTGTCAAGTTCTATTCTGAATACAGCATTGGTTTATCTACTGAGTTAGCCTATACCGACGGTGATACATGGAGCACGACCGACAACTCGGCCCGCGGCTCTGTCGGCGGTCAAGGCGGTGGTGGAGGCGGCTATCCCGCAGCCGGCATTGGCGGTGGCGGCTCCGGCGGTGGAGCCGGAGGCTTCGGCACACATGGTTCTGAGCAAACTAAAAAAGCAACTGCCGTAGGCCATGGCGGCAATGCCGGTGGTGGCGGTTCGGGTTATGGACTGCCCGGCCAGTTCGGCATTGGCGGCGGTTATGCCAAATTCGGTTTTGGCATGGAACGCCCTATCATTATTTCAGTCGCTTCTGAAAACAAAGAGGCCGGAGAATATGTGGTAAAAGACGGACTATATTCCGGTCGCAACGGCTATTGGGGTCAGAAAAACTTTTCCGGCACCGGGCATGCTGCGGGACAATCAGGCTCGACTACTCTCAATGGTGTTCGCCCCGGAACATTTCTCGATGGAAGCAAAGCCACTGAAACAGTCAACGGTTCTCATGTCACCACCCAAGGTGTTCCCGGCGGCGGCGTGCTATTCGACTCGCAATGCGGCGAAATCATTATCCGAGGTACCGTAACCAGTCTCGGCAATGGCGGACACCAGCCAAAGCAATTTGAAACCATCGGCTCAATTACATATAACAACCCTAACAAGCCCTACTATATCAATGACATCGGTACCGCCCTCAACGGCGATCATAATCCCTTCAACGTAATAGTTGACGGAGGACGCCTTACCACTTACCGTCAGGAGGGTCTGACCATGACCGACGGCAGCGGCTATCCTGCTAAAGAATACACCGTAACCGTGACCCGATGGGCAAGATTTGGTAACGGCCTCCTATATTCTCCGCCACCGGAGAAAAAGACAGTTCGCGTTTCCGGCATTCAACATTGGAAAGAAGCGTTTGGAGGAACTCACCTCTATTTTTCATATATTGGTCTCGAACAGGGGAAAGAGCGTTTTGTCCACGCCAATCCTCTTCCTGAAAAACGCCACGGCGCCCATTACGACGGCATAAGCGTTGCCGAACGCTATTATTCCGACAAAAACCTGCCGTCGGCCGACTGGTCATACACCACTATGCCTTCGTGGAGCACTGTAACCAACGACACGCAGACCGACTACGCATTCAACGGCCGGGTAGATACCTCAACTTCTGAAGACCGCCTCGGATTGATGACGTTCCAGACAAGCGTCCGTGGCGGCACGCTTAACTTCGGCGGCGTAGAAATCGGTCCTACCAACGGTATGGAACCGAAGAGCATATTGTTGACCACTAATAAGTTCCAGACCCGCTTCCACCGCACTGCCTCAGATGGCGGCTGCGACCTCACATGGATGAAATGGACGCCGCTCAACTTTATATTTTCCGGCAAAGGCGGCAGAGATTATGAACTGCAAAATATCAGTCCGGAAAGTCTGCCAAACTATAAAAACAACAATACCGACGGCACGTTTATCTTGGGCTACTTTACTGAGGCTGCCACTGACAAGGACGACTATCAGCAAATCAACGGACAATCCTATAACAGTATCCAAGATTTTGTAGCGGCAGGATGCAACAACATCCAGGTTGTGACATGTGATCCCGCGCGAGAACTCGTTTCCCCTGAATCACGCGGCAAAATGTCGACGAGTATTAATTTTCCGACATCGTGGGATGAAGACCCGGAGCGTTGGACGACAGGAGCATGGGAGAAAGGAAGCGATGACAACTATCATATCATGGCCCGACTGGATTCACATAACAATGGCATCTCATTACATGTCAATGCAAAGCAGCAAATGTTGATCGCGTGTTCGTTTAAAGGCAAAATATGGGTCACGGTTGGCGGCTCCAGCAGGACATACGAGTCGGGAGGTTGGGCTACAATACAATTCCCCGTTGAAGCCGGAGACCAAGTCATCAATATAAATGCAAATTATTTGGGGGGAGCGTATGTATACGATTTCCATGAAGTGCAGACCTTGCCTCAGGATGAAAACGGCGTTTATATAATCCGTACGAGCGAGGACCTCGATGCTGCCGCTGAGTTGATAAGCAGGTCGAGTGGCCTGCCGCTGCACTTCCGCGTGATTGGCACTGTCGAGACTTCCGCTGATTTTGAGTCAATAGGCAAGTTCCCGAATTACTTCGCAGGTTCTATGACCGGTGGCCATATCAAACTGACAAACGGCAAAACGCTGATAGATACGGCTTGGGATGCCGCATTCAGCGACATCACTGTATCGGGCGACATCAACATTGATGATTATTCATATTATATGTCGACTTTCTTTGCCAAGAGCGTTACTAATTGCACATTTACCAATTGCAAAGTTCAAGGAACGCTGAATTCCATTATCGGCCTGGATTTCGCCGGATTTACTTCGTCGGGCAACGGTGTGGTGTTTGACCATTGTGTAAGCGATGTGACAGTGACCGGCCACACAGAGATATATCGAGATGTGCCACATGTAAATATAATGGCCGGATTCGCAATCTGCCATGATTTGACAATGAGAGACTGCGCTTTTACCGGAAGCCTGACAAGCACCGACGACAATGGGGTGGTATATTACGGCGTACCTTTCTCGAAAAAACTGATATCAACTGATGAACCCGCACAGATTGAAAACTGTATCTCGACTTTCGACCCGCAGGTTGATGAGATTGAGTATAATTCCCTCACCAACTGCTATATCCTTGCCGATACCGAAGAGGCGCGCGGCAACTATATCACCAAGACGGCCGAGCAGTTTGCGTCGGGCGAAGTTGGCTATCTTCTCGCCAAGGGTGGCCAAAGCCATTGGCATACGCCCATTGGTTCAGCATATCCTGTTTACGATGTCGACAATTTATATACTCATGCTCACATAATCGCAGGAGAAAACATTCACTTGTCAAATGATTCTCAGTCGAAAGCAGCACATCTCTACACTCTCGAGGGCGAGCGGTTCAACGCGACTCACTCAGATGGCAAAGATTGTCTTATTTACCACAACGACGAGCTGGTGGC
Organism: uncultured Muribaculaceae bacterium; assembly: GCA_947644475.1. GTDB lineage: Bacteria > Bacteroidota > Bacteroidia > Bacteroidales > Muribaculaceae > CAG-873. The sequence goes on along the minus strand of CANRZQ010000130.1, from coordinate 3,300 downwards.
GGCAAACGGCAACTATGACGGCACAGCCCCGGCAGGTGAATCATTAGTTGTGATGAAAGACCATGCCAAAGCGGGTGATGAGTTTGAGTATGGAGGTATCAAATATGTAATCATTACCGAACCCGACGGCGATGCCCCGGGGACAGTGATGACCAAACCGGGAGCATATGAGAATTACGGAAATTCAGGCTTGTCAGGCGACATTGCAATTCCTCAGACTGTCTATTCAGAAGGCCGTTTATACACCGTGACCGAAATCGGCGAATACAGTCTCGAAGGTGGCGCGGTCTCATCGATAAGCCTGCCTGAGACACTGACTGCTATTGGCGAGAGCGGATTGCGCGGGCTCTCGGGAATCACTTCGGTTGTAATCCCGGCTAACGTCACTTCGCTTGGCTATGAACTTTTCAAGAATTGCAACAACTTGAAGTCTGTTACTTTTGCCGAAGGGTCGAAGATTACCGAACTTCCTCAGAGCGCATTTGAGGAAACCGGCATATCGACTCTTGACATTCCCGAGACAGTTACCTCAATCGCTAACTTTGCCTTCTTCCGCTGCCCAAATCTTGAGTCTATTGAATTACCCGAAGGATTGACATCGCTTGGGTGGATGGCTTTCGGCGAAAGTTCCAATCTTAAAACCGTAGTCTATCTCTCCGACAAACCGGTTTCCGGCTCTGCCTACGACTTTGCCGACTACACCACGCCTACGCTCTATGCCCTTAAATCAGCAAAAGATGAATATGAGGCTGTTGACCCCTGGAAGCAGTTCCAGAATATTGTTTGGTGTGGCATCTCCCTAAACGAATATGAATTGTCGATGCGCCATAACGACACAGCACAACTCACCGCAGATGTTGTTGTGCCTCCCGGCAAAACAGCGTCCGACATTGTTTGGTCGTCAAGCGACCCATCCGTGGCTTCGGTCGATGAAAATGGCAAAGTATATGCTGAAAGCAGTGGAAATGCCACCATTACAGCCACCTCTGGAGATTACAAGGCAGATTGCGAGGTCACTGTCACATATTCCACTTCCGGAATAGATGAAATATTTGCCGATGAATCAGATCGTGCCGACATCTACACATTAGAGGGTATTTGCATCAAACGTGATGCAAACATTGAAGATGTGAAGGTCTTATCTCCCGGTTTCTATATAATTGGAGGCCGCAAAGTATTCATCTCCAGATAAAGATTTTGCCAATGATTTCTGCGGTTATTCAGATTTTGGCCTGACAACCTCAAAATATAACCACAAAGGGCCGGCACCTGCAATAGGCGCCGGCCTTTATTTTTAAATGTATTTTTCCAAACAATGATTGAATTGATTTGTATATATGATATATATATGCTATCTTTGCAGAAAATATTTTGGCATGAATACAGTATCTACTTCATCGACACAACCATCGCACCGTAAGTTAATCGACATACCGGAAGATGTTTTTCGCACTTTAAGCATAAAAGCCACCGCTATGGGCTTAAATTTAAAAAAATACATCGAGCAACTCCTTATGGATGAGGCTAATGAGATGGAAGATGCCGAACTATACCGTTATCTTGCATCGACACGTCCTGAAGGCAAAGAAATGGTGTGTGAAAGCGAAAAAGACGATTTCATGCGCCGTAACGGCATAGGTCAATACCGATGAAAGTAGAATTCTCCAAAGACTTCATCAAGGCTCTTGACAAACTTTCAGGCAAAATCCATCATTCAATCGTAGAGGCAATCAATGAAGTTATTGATGCTCCACGAATTGAAAATATAAGCAATTGTCGCAAGATTGAAAGCCTTAACAGTGTTTATCGTATAAAAATCGGAAGCAAAAGGGCTTTCTTTGTGCTTCATGTTCAAATTGACGGAGAAACTGTAAAATTCGAATATCTCGTTTCGCGCGGCGAAGCCTATGACAAAAAGAATATAGAAAGGCTGAGGCTACGCGATACATAGCCTCGGCCTTTATTTAAATTATTCCTTTGCCTTATTCCACGGCGTCGGGAGCCGGGGTGTGGGGCAAGGTGTAGTGGAGGATTATGAAGCCGGAGATGCCGGCGAGCAGCGAGCCGGCCACGATGCCCAGTTTGGCATGGTTGAGGATGTCGGCCTGGGCGGCGGTGCCTCCGAATGAAAGTGTGGCGATGAATAGCGACACGGTGAAGCCGATGCCGCCAAGCAGCGCGATAGAGGCTATCATTTTCCAGTTGCTGTGAGCCGGCATGGGGGCAAGGCCGAGTTTCACGGTGAGCCACGAGAACGAGAATATGCCCACAAACTTGCCTACAACCATCGATACAATAATTGCTACCGACACTCCTTCGAAAAGCGACGACAGGGGCGTGCCCACGAGCACGATTCCGGCGTTGGCGAATGCGAAAAGGGGCAGGATGAAATAGTTGACAATGGCATGGAGCGAGTCTTCGAGTTCCTGCAAAGGTGAGATTACCTTATCCGACGCCGATTCCACTTCTTTGAGCCAGTTCATCTGGTCTTTTGTGAGAATCGACTTGCGGTTAAGCATTTCGTCGTCCTCTCCTCGGAAATGGCCGATTGACTCGCGTATAATCTTTACATATTTCCGCGGAGCGAACACCGGGGTGGCCGGCACGCAGAAAGCCACGAGCACGCCGGCAATCGTAGGATGGATACCCGAGTTAAGGAACAGGAACCACACTACCCCGCCAATGGTAAGGTAGAATATCTTGCTTTTGATCTGAAAGCGCGACCCAAGCAGAAGCACGCCGAGACACGCCGCCGCCAAAGCGAGCAGCCCGAAAGATATATGTCCCGAGTAGAACGCGGCTATCACGACGATGCCGCCGATATCGTCGACAACGGCAAGAGTTGTCAGAAATATCTTCAACGATATGGGCACGCGCTTGCCTAGCATGGCCAGCACGCCAAGCGAAAAGGCGATGTCGGTGGCCATTGGTATTGCGGCCCCCTTGGAAAAGTCGGTGCCGTGGCCCATGAGAATGAACAGGAGCACCGGCACTGCCATGCCGCCCACAGCGGCAAGAATGGGCAGCAGAGCCTGCCGGAACGACGACAGTTCGCCCACAAGAATCTCACGCTTTATTTCCAGGCCTATTGAAAAGAAAAATATGGCCATGAGCGCGTCGTTGATAAACGCGAGCATATCCATGGCATGCCCGTGGTGGCTGAACAGGTTGAAACTGCCTATTTGCAGCCGCACCTCCTGGTCCCAGAATTGGAAATATACGTTGCTCACTCCCGGTATATTTGCCACAATCAGCGCAAGTGCTGTGGCCGCTATAAGTATATTGCCGCCGGATGCATGG
>CANRZQ010000129.1 GCA_947644475.1 uncultured Muribaculaceae bacterium | reverse complement strand
ATAAAAGATACAACTTCACACGAATTTTCACCAATCCAGCCTGATTGGGCCATTACGGCACTTTGCACCTTTATGAAATCGATGCTTTTGAGTGCTACGGGATTGCCGTCGGCATCTATCGCGTTGTCGATCTCGAAGCCGGTAAACTGGCCGCCGAGTTCTTCGGTTTTGGCCGAGACATAGGCGTCGGACCCGATATTGTCGGCATATCCCCGGGCAAAGGGCGGGTTCACCCAGTTGCCGGCCTCATTGCGGTAGTTTCGTGCCGGCAGGCGCGTGCCGGTGAGGGTGTAGGTGTCGGCTTCGATCCATGCCGGATAATACGACGGCTGGTTGTGATATGCTTTCAGATATTTCACTGCTCCCGTCTCTCCGTCGGAGCCGGACCATTCCACATCGTGTCGATCCTCAGGGCGCGTGTAGGTCACGGAATAATTCTCGAGCGTTGTAGCCAGGCCTGTTTCCGAACCGGCAAGCTGATACCAGGTGTCGTCGGGGAGGCCGTTGCCGTTGGTGTCCTGCATTACCCACACCACGCCAGGCTCGTTGGACGATTCACGGTCATCGTCGAAGGCATTGCCCTCGATGAGGAAATCCCATTTGGCGCCGGTGTTGCGGATGCTGTGGTCGAATCCCACCACGATGTAGCCGCCGAAAGCGCCGAGCGACACAAAACGCCGGTTTTTCAAGCGGTCGAGGGCGTAGGCGGCAGCCTCGGCCGGGGTGAACTCGTTGCCGGTGAATCCGCCTGTTTTTGTCTCGTTGATAAACTGTCCCGGAGCCGGCGTGTATTCCAGCACGGCAGTCTGCCATGGAGAACCTTTCGCATCGGGGGCGTCGGGGCCGGTTCCGGCTCCGTTGTCGATTATCACCTCATCCTTGTTGCAGGCGGCAAAGGCAAGGGCGATAAGAGGTATGCAGTGTCTGATTTTCATTTATTCTTTGGGAAAGCGTACGGCAATGTCGTCGTAAAGAAGATAGCCGGGGAAAGTCATGCCGTATGTTCCTGTCATCGACGATGTAATGTTGAAGTCGAGGCGCACGATGTCGCCGAGCGACGAAAGGTCCCAGCGCACCCAGTCGGTTACGAATTTGCCATTCTCGCACATGGTGATTTCCACCTGCTTGGTGTTGCCGTCGGCATCGGTGCCTATGGCGATAAATTTCACCCAGTCGGTGGCCGATGCTGCCGGGGAGAATGCCGTGCCTAAGATGCCGGAGGAAAGCTGGTATGCGCTCAGCGATACATACATATGGTCGATTGTGCGTGCTGTGCCGTCGGCAAACTCAATGCCGCCGGAGGGCACTCCATACGACACGCCGTCGAAATAGCCGTTATGGACGCAGAAATTGGCCGAGCCGTTGTGGCCGCCGTTGGGCGAGGCAAGTTGCTGGGTATAGTCGATGGTCTCGGTGGCGTAGTTGGAGTTTACGTAGTTTGACACAGCCTCGCCCCCGCTCCAATACACGTTTCCTTCGCCGGCAGGGTCGATGGCGGCGAAAAGTTCGGTATTGTTCTCGTCATACCAGAAATAGGGAGAATCCTCGTAGCCGTCCGGGCCGTAGAGTTGCGGGCCGCCGTACTGGGGCTTGTCCACGAGCGAGGTCCAGTCGTTGTTGCCAAGATAATTTGTTGTCTTGCAGTCGGCATCCTCAAATGTGAGGAAGCGGAGAGTGTAGTCGGCCTCGGCCGAAAGGTCGTCTTCGGTGAATGTGATTTTGCCTACACGGTCGACAGGATATGACACCACGCGGTCGCCCAGGTCGATTGTTATGTAGTTGTATGTTTTTGCTCCGGCGGCAATGGCAGAGAGCGCGCATATGGCGAGTATTGTTTTTTTCATTGTGAGTAAGTTTAACGGATGAGAATTTTGTGTGCGGATTGTCCTATGGCCACGATGTAAAGGCCGGGTGCAAGTTCAAATGTGCATGTCTCGGCACGTTGCGAGCCTGCTGCGGTGCCGTTGATGGCATATACCGTCACGGTCGCGTTGTTAGGGTTGGTCACTGTCACGGTGCTTCCTTCGATAGAGATGCGGGCCGTTTCTTGTTCTACGGCCTCAACAGCGTTTGTTGCCTCGGTACGGAAATCCCAATAGCCGATGCCGTCGAGAGGGAAAGTTGCGGATGAAGCCGTGTCGGTGATTTTGGCATTTCCCGCCTCGAATGTCACAACGGGCTCGTTGTCGAGGAGATATTCTATCTCCGTGCCGTCGAGGGAATGAAGCACCAATTTCTGCACCGTTTCGCCGCGGCATATCCCGGCCGCAGCCAAAAGCATGATTGATAGTAGAAATCGATTCATTAAACTTATGGTTTATTATTTTCTATATAATTAATGTGCTATGCACAATTATTCTGCTTTCCACCGCAGGCCAACTGTGCATCGTGCATCGTACATTAATATAATAGAACGAAGTGCATCGCTGCCCAATTTTCCCGTCGGGCTTACAATGAATCAAAAACAGCGGGTCTTCTGACTTATTCCGTGGCGGACGCCTTCTCGGCCTGTGTGGCCAATGGCTCTATGTCCGTCACTTTTGTGGAAATTACAGCAGCGGGAACTGTGCCGGATTCTCACCGGCTTCCGAGTCGCTGATTTGACGCCGCAAAGTTACAATCCTTTTACGATTTTTGCAAATAAAATATGAGTCAAGACGTCTGTCTGAAAGCGAATCGGGGAGTAAACATGTTGAAAATCAGTGATATTACGCTATGTGTATTATAAAACTATGTTGTAAAACATGATGATTTATTGACAGTGTTTTACTTATTTGACTACCTTTGCGAGTGAAAATTTGTTATCCAGGACTTTACGGAGTGCTTCTTCTACTTTCTCTCTCCATGGCTTGAATCATAATACCGCGAGCCCGCATTTTTTGAAAAATCCTATGTTCCCCGGACCTGTGAGTCTGAGGCATCTCAATTATTTTTTTATGTCTTTCAAATCCTTTTTACTTACGTTTCTTGTCGTTTTGGCGGGTAGTCCCGTCGCAATGGCACAGGAAAATCTCGCTCTTGGCGGCAGTGCCACGGCTACAAGTGGCGGCAATTCGGCTAACGCGGCTATCGACGGCAATGCCGGCACCCGTTTTGAATCGGCTCATGGCATCGATGCGGTGGAGTGGATTCTCGATATGGGCCGCGCCAAGGCTTTTAATACAATTCAAATCTGTTGGGAAGGCGCCTACTCAAAATCGTTTACTCTCGCCGTATCCAACGATGGCGTCGACTATGCCACCATTTATACCGAGACCGACAAGACTCTTGCCGGGTTCCCCGTCGACGTTGCCTATAATGTAGGCGACCAAAATGCCCGATATATTAAATTCACCAACATTGCACGAGGCACGCAATATGGCGTGTCCTTTTGGGAATTCCGGGTGTTCAATATAGAGCAGCAGTTGAAAAGCCTCACGCTTTCAGCCGACAAGGACGCTGTGCGCAAGGGCGACGCTGTAAACCTGTCGGTGGCAGGCAAAGATCAGGTTGGGGCCGATATAGATGTCTCAGGCATAACTTATGAGATAACCCCGCCCGATGCAGGTACGCTCAATGGAAATGTATTTACTCCGGCAAAGGCAGGTAATATTTCTATTGTGGCAAAAAAAGACGAGTTGAAGTCAAACTCCGTGGATATATATTCCTATGCAGGCACTAAAATCGACATCGCCTCTATCTGCCGTTACAGGGTGCAGCCCCTCAACGATTTGACTTTGATGGCAGGCAAGGAAAACGCTTTCGACGAGGATATGGGCAGCCAATGGGCGCTTATCAACTATGAGACAGGCGATTGGCGCGACTATACTGTCGGATTTACAGTCGATTTCACGGCTCTTTACGATGTGTCGGCTCTATCGCTTACATTTGAGGGCGCATGTCCGGCCGACTATCAGGTTATTGCAATCGACAACGACGGGAACGAAACGGAAATTTTCTCAAAAACAGGCCAGCCGGGCATGGCTACGGTAACGCAGTTTATCCCCGCTTTCTGCCCGTCGACACGCTATATTAAATTCATAAGCACAAAGGCCGCCACACAATACGGCATTAAATTCTTCGATTTCTCCGTGTATGGCGACAACCGCCGGGAGGTCGCCGATACCAAAGCGCCTGTTTTCACTCTTGAAATGGATGAGTCATCTGTCACTTACGAGGGCGTGACCATAACCCTTTCCGGTTACGATGACAAATCCGATGTGATTTCCTATGAGATTACCTACACCGCCGCTTCCGGCGAGGTTAAGACCGATATTGTAAAAGGCGAAATCAACAACACCATAACATACGAGGTATATGACCTGCGTCCCGACACAGAGCAGACGGTGACGGTAGTGGCCCGCGACATGGACGGTAATGCCTCAGAGCCACAGGTTGTCAATTTCAGGACAAAGCCCGGCATTTCTCTCGATTTCGGTGTGGAAGGCGCTTCTCTTATTTGGGCTAATATGGAGTCGAACCGCGGTTTGCAGCCCTATGTGGCCCGTGCCTTCGATGGCGACAATAATACCGTAACCGACTTCAACGGCCTTGCAGGCCTCCAATGGGTAGGCGCGTCGTTCGACAGCCCTAAGGTAATCGCTCGCATTTCGTATGTAGTCCCGGAAGGAGTGGCCAAGAGCGAATACAACCTTGGCGTGTTCCAGGGCGCAAACGACCCCTCGTTTATCGATGCCGTGCCTCTCTATATGCTCAACGAACTCGACATGGACTTCACCCCCGGCCGTTGGCAGAGTGTCGACATTCCCTGCAATCAGGCATTTAAATATGTGCGCTATGCCGGTCCCGGCTCCAAGGACGACTGCAATGTCACGACATGCCGTATTGCCGGCCTCCGCTTCGAGGCGGCCTCTGACGAGGTGGCGGCGCGTGCCTCGAATGATGTGGCGTACTATCGCCCGACTTCGCTTCCGCTTGTGATTGTTAACACCGTCGGCGACACGTTCTTCGACGAGTCGCAGCCCAACAAGAGCGAACGAAACACCCTCGAAGGCTCGCGTGTGATTATTATCGACGAGAACGGCGAGGTAAATGTCGATGACGCTAAAACACAGATACGCGGACGCGGCAATTCATCGTGGAATCTGTTCCACAAGAAGCCGTTCCGCATGAAATTCAACAAATCCACAAAAGTGCTCGGCTCCACGGCAAAGGGCAAAAAGTGGACTATGATTAATAATCAGAGCGACAAGACTCTTATCCGCAACAACGTGGCCTTTGAGATGGGCCGCCGCCTCGGCATGGAGTTTGTGCCGCAGGCTTCGATGGTCGACCTCATCTTCAACGGCCAGTATATGGGCACATATCAACTCTCCGACCAGATTGACGTGCGCCCGGGCCGTGTCGACGTGACGGAAATCGACCGCGAGGACACAGCCGCGCCCACCGACGGCGGCTTCCTTGTCGAGGTCGACGCCTATGCCTATCAGGAACCTGCCGGCGAATGGATGGTGGCAACAGCTGAGGACGCTGCCGGCAAAAAATACGATTTTCCTCTCACGATTAAATCTCCCGACCCTGTCACGGAAAATGTGGCCGACGATGTGGTGTTCTCTAACCTGAAATCAAGTTTTGAGCAGATGATGAAATCGGTCTACGATTTTGGCCTGGGCGTGGATACTGATTACCGCGAGCGTCTCGATGTCGACTCCTTCCTCCGCTATCTCATTGCCGAGGAATATGCCGGAAATCCCGATGCGTTCTGGAGCATATATATGTATAAGGACACGGGCAGCGATATGTGGCACGTAGGCCCGATGTGGGACCTCGACCTTGCTTTCTACAACGATATGCGACTGGAATTCACCGAAATGATGTATCACCCGTTCGATGCCGACGGCAACTTTACAAATGTCTATAAAGGAATGTATGCCGGCGACATGCCGCTCAACCAATGGTGGGATTCGCCCGAGCGTCAGTATCCCAACGGCGACGGCGCTGTCCAGCGTTTCATCCGCATACTGCTCGAAGATCCGGCAAACAAAGAACGCTTGACCGAACTGTGGTCGCTCGCGCACAAGTATGACGGACTCGATGCCCAGTCATTGACAGACTATATCGATGAGCAGTCTGAAAAAATCGACCTGTCGCAGCAACTCAATTTCCAACGCTGGCCCGTGCTCGCCGATGTAATCCATCAGAACCCCACACCCCAATATGCCACCTATGCCGAGCATGTAGACCGAATGAAATATTATGTCACTAACAAGGCCGACTTAATAAATAAGACCTACGGGCTTAATCTTAGCGTCACCGGCATCGAGGATGTAGACTTGCCCTCTGTCGACGGCTCCCCCGTGCTTTACTTCAATATCCAGGGGCAGCGCATAGCCAACCCTGCTCCCGGCCAATTGGTAATCCGCCGCCAAGGCTCCAAAGCAGCCAAAATCGTCTTCTGACACCAATATCTTCAATAACAATAAACGCCGCCGGATAACTCGGGCGGCGTTTATTTGTTATAATACTATTGAGGAAATTACATTGAGTTGCGAGGGCGGAAGCCGGCGCGGCTTGCCGGTGGCGGTCGTAGGGATGCTGTCGACCAGGTAGATGCGTTTTAGCATGTGGCCTGCACTTAGCGTTCTGATCTGTCGGACGACATTCCCGGCTTCCCTCGCAGGGCATTGCATGACAAGCACGAGCCTTTCGCCCCATTTCTCGTCGGGTTCGCCCGTGAAATAAAAAGGGTAGGCGAAGCCGGAGGGGATTGCGCGCTCGAGCATCTCGGGGTGTATCTTTATCCCGCCGGAATTTATGGCATTGTCGATGCGCCCAAGCAAACGGAAGTGCCGGTTGTCGAGCAGCGACACAAGGTCGTTGGTAGTCACGCTGCGGTAGTCGAACTCCGGGGCGTCGATTACAAGGCATCCGCGGCTGTCGGTGGAAAAAGAGATTCCGGGTAAAGCCTCGAAAGCCGCGTCTTCCATGGTGATGTCGGCAAGTGCAACATGGCTTGCCGTCTCCGTCATGCCATAAGTCACGGCTCCCTTAAACCCCTTGTGACGCAAGCAGGCCAACATGTCGGCCCGGGGTGCAGCCCCGCCTATTAGCAATGCGCCGATGTCCGCCGGAGTGTATTTTTCGATGACATGCTCAATTTGCGACGGCACGATGCTGAGCAGGTCGACGCGCTCGGGCAGAGCGAATCGGTTCGACGGTTCAATCACGACAAGGCGGCAACCTGCCTCCCAAGCCCTCACCGCCATCATCTTGCCGGCGACATAATCCATTGAAAGCGGTATGCCAAGCACGGAAGACTCCGTTATGCCAAACCGGGCATTTGTAGCGCGGGCCGACCGGGCCATGTCGGCCTTCGACATCCGTATCGCCTTCGGAGTGCCGGTCGACCCCGAAGTTTTCATTTCGACAAAATGGCGTCCGTCGTGCCACACCTTTGCAAATTCCTGATAATCCATAGTCATAATAAATAGGTAGGAACACAAGTAGGAACACAAGCCTCCGGCTTGTGAAATAAATCACAATCCGAAGGCTTGTGTTCCTACTGCAAAGGTAACCAAAAATTGCGAATTAGAAAAGGTCT
>CANRZQ010000128.1 GCA_947644475.1 uncultured Muribaculaceae bacterium | reverse complement strand
AGGCGCGGATGCGGCGGAATATACGTAGTTAGGCGATTTCCAGCCGAGAATGTGCTTTGCACCTTCGGTCATCACGCCCTTGAAGCCCATGGCCACAATCTGGGGAGCGATTTCGTCGGAGTAGATAAGTTCGGTGTTGCGCAGCACTTTGGTCTTCACGCCGAAGAGTTGCTGGATTTTCTCTGAATGAACCTTTACCTGCTCAGCAAATTCCTCGGGATCGGTGAGCGATGCAAGCGAGCGGGCATAGGGCATCGCCACAAATTCCACCTTGCCGGTAGCGGCGAGTTGGCGCAGGAGGTCGATAAATTCAGGCACATATTGCTCGAGTTGCTCGATGGCCACGCCGGAAATTGAGATGGAGAAACGGAATTTGCCTTTGGTGTCCTCCACCATTTTGAGAAGGGTGCGGGCAGCCGGAATGTAACTGCGCTCAGCTATGCGGGCGATGATGTCGTCGTTGAGGAAATCATCGTAATAGTAATGGTCGTTGCCGATGTCGAAAAAAGTGTATCGTTTAAGACGTACCGGCTGATGTATTTCGAAGTTGAAACAGATTGCTTTCATTGGTTTTAGTTTTTAGTAGTTGGCTAACACCTTGTTGTAAATGTCAATAACTTTTTGGCCGGCCTTGTCCCATGTGATTTGCGCCACTTCGGCCAGTCCGTCCTCGCGCAAAGTCTCATACATGGCGGGATAAGAAACAATTGAGTGTATCGCGTCGGCCATGGCGTCGATGTCCCAGTAGTCGGTCTTGATTACATTGTTGAGAATTTCAGCGCAGCCCGACTGCTTGGAGATAATGGACGGCACGCCCATCTGCATGGCTTCGAGCGGAGAGATGCCGAAAGGCTCAGACACAGATGGCATGATATACACGTCGGATGCTTTAAGCATCTCGTACACCTGCTTGCCTTTCTGGAAGCCGGGGAAATGGAAACGGTCGGCGATTCCGCGCTCGGCGGCAAGCAGTATCATCTTGTCCATCATGTCGCCGGAGCCTGCCATGACGAAACGCACGTTGTGGTTGTTTTTCAACACCTTTGCTGCTGCTTCCACGAAATACTCCGGTCCCTTCTGCATGGTGATACGGCCAAGGAATGTCACAACTTTTTCCTTGGGCTTGTTCACCTCTACGTTGAGAAGATCCTCGGAAAGGGGCACCACGGCGTTGTGCACGGTAGTCACCTTAGCCGGGTCGATGCCGTATTTGTCGATCACGGTCTGTCGGGTGAGGTTCGACACGGTGATGATATGGTCGGCGTTAATCATGCCGTCGCGCTCGATCGCAAACACCGTGGGGTTGACATTACCGCGGGAGCGGTCGTAGTCGGTGGCATGTACGTGAATCACCAGAGGCTTGCCCGTCACCATCTTTGCATGTATGCCTGCGGGGTATGTGAGCCAGTCGTGGGCGTGGATTATGTCGAAGTCGACAGTGCGTGCAATCACACCTGCCGTAATCGAGTAGTTGTTGATTTCCTCCTGCAAGTTGTCGGGATAGCGTCCGGAGAACTCGATGCAGCCGAGGTCGTTGGTGCGCATATAGTTGAAGTCGGCGTAGATATGGTCGCGCAGGCGGAAATACAGGTCGGGGTCCATGACCTTTCCGATGCGCTGCTCTACATAGTCGCGGTTGACATCGCGCCAGCATATGGGCACTTGCGACGTGCCGATTATCTTGGCAAATGAGCGGTCCTCATCGCCAAATGGTTTAGGTATCACGAAGGTTATATCCATGCCTCCACATTCCCACATGCCTTTGGTCAGGCCGTAAGAAGCCGTGCCGAGGCCGCCGAGGATGTGAGGGGGGAATTCCCATCCGAACATTAATGCTTTCATGTCGCGTTTCAGGTATTAGGAGTTAGGGCTGCATTGAGTCGTTTGATTGTACGTGTTGCACGGAGCACCTCTGCCACATTTGTGGCGTGTGAGATGGCGCCGCGGCCGGTGTAAGGCGGATTGCCGTCGTAGAGTTGCGAGAGCGAGCCGATGCATCCTTCGGTCATCTCATCTTCGAAGCCGATGAGCATGCGGTCGATGTAACTTACGCCGGAAAGGCCGAACACCTTAATATATGCGTCGGCATAGAAGCCGATGAGCCATGGGCGGGCGGGACCCTGATGGAGGGCAAGTTCGCGGTCGGCAGGCGAGCCTTGGTAGTTGGGGCGGTAGCCGTACGATTTTGGCGAGAGTGTGCGCAGGCCCTTGGGGGTGAGCAGTTCGCGCGTCACGATATCGAGCACGCCTTTGCGCTGCCGGCGGTCGAGGGGCGAGTAGTCGAGGCCTATGGCCACGGCCATGTTGGGGCGCACCTGCGGGTCGGCATACGAGCCGTTGACATAGTCGTAAAGGTAGCCGTAATCGTTGAGGAATGTGTCGACAAAGGGCTTCTTCATTGCCTCTGCCGCCTCGGCCCAGCGGATGCGGCGGTCGGCCATCGCGGGGTCGGCCTCGGCAAGCGATGCCGCAAACATAAGGGCATTGTACCACAATGCGTTGAACTCCACGAGGTAGCCGGTGCGCGGAATCACTGGCACGCCGTTAAGCATCGAGTTCATCCACGATACGGGAGTCGACGTTCCGATTGTGGAGAGAAGATGTGTGTTGGCGTCGACGCGAAGGTTTGGATGGCGGTTGTCGAGGATATAGTCGGCTATCTCGGCAAGGAATTCCATATATAACTTGCGGGCCGCATCGTCGCCCTCTGATTTTGCATACTGCTGTATGGCCCATGCTGCCCAGAGCGGGATATCGGGAAGGTCGATGCCATGCAGGCGGTCAGACAGTTCGCCCTTCTCCATGAAGCGGCGCAAGGCGTCGGCGGCTGTGGCCATGATTTCCTCAAAGTCCTTGCGGTGGTCGATGGCAAGGGTCAGGCCGGGAAGAGCCATCATTGTATTACGCGCCAGCACCACGCCCCAGGGATATCCCGATATCACGAAGTGGCCGTCCTTGTCGGTGAGGTAGAATTGCTTGGCGGCATTTTTGAGGCAGTTGTAGAACGATGTGCGCGGAGTGCGCGACGCTATCTCCTTCTCATACATCTTTGCCAGCGAGCGGGGCGACACCTCGCTCACGCCTGCCGAGAAGATTATCGACTCGCCTTTCTTGATAGGTATCTCGAAATAGCCCGGCACCCAGAGGTCTTCGGTGTAAGGCACACCGCGCTCGAGGTCCTTTACATATTCTATGTTCTTATACCAGTGGGGGTCGTCGACCCATTGCGGCTTGCGCGAGAACTGCATGTAGAGCGTGGGAAATCCCTCGTACATGCATGTTGCCACACCGTTGTCGACCGGGAGGATTTCGCGGTTGAGGGCGTCGTTGGCCACGCATAGCGAGTTGCTCTCGCGGAAAGCGAGGAAAGGCCGGAATTGAAGCGTGGTGGCCGAATGGGCCTCCACGAGGGTATAACGGATGAGGATACGGTTTTCGTGGGAGATAAATATTTTCTCCTTGGTAAGAATCACGCCGCCCACGCGGAATGTGGTGCGCGGCACGCTTTCACAGTCGAACTCACGGATATATTTATGTCCGTTGGGATTGTAGACACCACCTTGATATCGGTGCAGCCCCAGGTTGAAGGGCGCGCCGTGCTGAATCACTGTCTCGTCGAGGCTCGACAGCAGCACATGCGGCTTGTTGCCCATCTCGGGGATGGGAACCACAAACAGGCCGTGCTGCTTGCGGGTGTTGCAGCCGGCAAGCGTGGTGCAGTGGTAAGCACCGGCTTGGTTTGTGCGCAGCATTTCCTTGGGCAGTGATTGTTCGAGGTTGATGAGTAGATTCTTATCGAATTTAAGATAACTCATGAATAATATAGATTTTAGGTTGTTCGATTCAGATGTATTTTTTTCGGATGAGGGAGAGGCACTGCTAAGATTTATGCGAATTTAGACATTAAATTTGTATTGGGCAAAAAAAAATAACATTTTTCACAAAAAATTCTTAACGAGGCCGCCGTCAATCGACTCCTCTCGACTTAAATCGATTTATTTCGAAATATTTCGGTTGAAATCGGCCGGCGGCCCTCAAAACTATTGTTGATTTGAATTATTATACGTACTTTTGCGTCAAAATTTCATTCAACCTTAAAAATGAAGCGTATCCCGTTACTTCTGGCAGCCCTGCTTATGTGCTCGGCTGCAACGATGGCGCAGGGCCGCAAGATGGCTGCCGCAGGCGTCGCTTTCTACAACCTTGAAAACCTGTTCGACACGATTCCGAACAATCCCGAGAACCGCGACGCGGAGTTCACACCCGCAGGCTCTCGCCAGTGGAACGGTGTCAAGTACTGGAACAAAATCAACAACCTGGCCTATGCCATCTCGCAGATGACATCGAAAATCACTCCAATGGGCCCGGCCGTGATAGGCGTTTCAGAAATTGAGAACAAGTCTGTGCTCGACGACCTTGTAGCCGATCCGCAGATTGCCGCATGGAATCTGCAAGTGGTGCACCACGACTCGCCCGATGCCCGCGGCGTCGACGTCGGACTCCTCTACAACCCAAAATATTTCTTCCTCGAAAACGTCACCAACCACCGCCTCACAGCAGTGAAATTCCGCACACGCGACCAAATGTGTGTCGTCGGCCGACTCTTGGGCGAGCCTATGGCGTTTATCGTAAACCACTGGCCATCGCGTCTTGGCGGACAGGAAAAATCGTCGCCCTCGCGCGAGGCCGCCGCTGCCCTCTCCAAGGCTATCGCCGACTCGCTCTGGGCCATCAACCCCGACATGGGCGTGATTATAATGGGCGACCTTAACGACGACCCTATGGACAAATCTTGCGCCAAGGTGCTTGGAGCCAAGAAGAAAAAAGACGGCGTAGAGGCTCACGGCTTCTTCAATCCATGGTGGTCGATGCTCGACAAAGGTATCGGAACGCTCGCCTACAAGTCGTCGTGGAACCTTTTCGACCAGATTATCCTCTCCGGCAACCTCGTCAACACACCCGATGACCGCTGGCATTTCCTCCGCGCCGAGGTGTTCAACCGCGAGTTCCTCAAAGACACCGAGGGCAACCGCCAGGGCTATCCGCGCCGCACTTATTCGGCCGGCATGTATCTCAACGGCTATTCCGACCACTTCCCCACCGAGGTATTCCTCGTAAAAACTGTAAAGTAATATTAATTAATGTTAAGCGCGGGGAATATTACACCCTGCGCTTAGCATTTTTTCGTATTTTTGCAATAATTTCATTAACTAATAAATCTTATTTATGAAAAAATTTTTACTCACCTGCGCTGCTGTCCTCGGCATCGGAGCCTTCGCTTCCGCCGATGAAGCAACATTCATCGCTCCTGAATTCACAGGCCAAACAGGAACTAAATTGGTCAACAAGGATGGATCGAACACACAAGGCTCAAACACTGACATTAACCAATCGCTTTGTGGCATTAAATTCACAGAAGGAAACATAACCTTAGAATTTGACAAAGGTTCCTCTGGAAATGTTCCTGGCGCA
Organism: uncultured Muribaculaceae bacterium; assembly: GCA_947644475.1. GTDB lineage: Bacteria > Bacteroidota > Bacteroidia > Bacteroidales > Muribaculaceae > CAG-873. Next base: position 2,105 of record CANRZQ010000128.1, on the reverse strand, counting down.
TATGGCAATGGCGTTCGCTGGTTCCAAGGTGCCAATCTCACAATAACACCTGCTTCTGGCACAACTATCGAAAAAATTTATGTGCAGACAATTTCCAACTCCAAAGGCAATTTCACAGCCAAAGTTGGAGAAACAGCTGTCGGCACTGTATCCGGCTCCGGCTCCGGTGCTACCAATCCTATCACATGGACTGGTTCTGTTACCGACGCTCTTACACTTAACGCGACAAAACAAATCCGTTTTTCTTATATTACCGTAACCTACACTGCCGGTGAGGCTCCTGCCGTTGCCAAGCCCGTCATCGACCCCAACGGCGGCTATGTGAAGGTAGGTGACAAGATTGCTATCGAATGTGCTACCGAAGGTGCTGAAATCTACTACACCCTCGACGGCGACACCCCCGACAAGTCTTCCGACAAATACACAGGTGAAATCGTCGTGAACGAAACCGAAGACTTCACCCTCACAGCAGTGGCATATGTTGGTGAAGAGGTATCTGCCGCCGCTTCCGCCGACTTCAAGATAATGCCCGTAATCAAATCCATCAACCAGGTGATGCAGCAGACCAAGGGCGCACAAGTTGTGATTGACACCGAAGTTGTCGTAACCTACAAGAACGGCGCATACAACTACGTATACGACCTCGCCAATTTCTGCTATGGCATGATCTACCCGTACAACTTTGCTCCTGCTGTCGGCGACAAACTTGCTGCCGGATGGACCGCTACCGTCGACAATTTCAAAGGCCTCTACCAACTTGCATCGCCCGCAGGATACACTGTGGCTGAAAGCGGCGTTGAACTTCCCGAACCCATGCCCACCAACGGCTACATGCTCGAATACACCACAGAGGCCATGCAGTGCCAGTTCATGACCCTGCAAGAAGTGACATTTGACGAAGCAACTCCCGCCGACAACAAAAATTTCACCGGCACACTTGAAAACGAAGATCAGCCCGAAGGCTTCGTTACCGCCAACTTCTACAACCAGTTCAAGATCGCTTCCGTAGAACCCGGCCTTTACAACGTGACAGCCTACGTATCCGTACGCCAGAATTCCGACAGCGACCCCGTTGTTATCCAATTCTTCCCCATCGCTTACGAGCCGGTAGAATTCAACCTCTACATCGCCGGCGAATTCAACGCCTGGAACTATGACAACGCTCCCAAAATGGAATTTGACGGCGTAGACACCTATACCTACACCGCCGAATTCAACGGCGAAAAGGCTTTCGCTATCTCCGAAGCACTCGGCGAAGAATTTGAATGGGCTACATTCATGACTGCCGACGGCACTGTAAAAGTGGGTGAGACCACCGACCTCGACTACGACTACGACGAAATCGGCAAAATCACCTTCGAAGGCGCAAACGGCGAATACAAAATCACCGTTGTGAAAGGCGACGAAGGCATGACCCTGAACGTGACCTCGACCTCCGGCATCGCCGACATCGAGGCCGCCGACGCAGCAGCCCGCTACTTCAACCTCCAAGGCGTAGAAGTGGCCAACCCCTCCACCGGCATCTACATCCGCGTGGCCGGCGGCAAAGCCACCAAAGTCCTCGTTGACTAATTAAGCAGTAACGCTTAGGAACGCGAGCCTCCGGCTTGCGACCTTATAAAACAAGAGAACAGGAGAAACAGGAGATTAAACCCTCCCGATTCTCCTGTTCTCCTGTCTTTATATTTTGACGATTGGAGAAAAAACAGTAATTTTGTAAAAAATTGACCTTTGCCGCGGACGCACGAGCCGTGCGTCCCTACATTGATAATTCATTTTTAGATATATATTTGAAATGAACTATACCGACCTTCCGGAAAATCCCGCAATGCTGCTCAGTTTCATCAACACGAAACTGCGCGACATATATCCCTCGCTCGACGCCTTGTGCGACGACATGCACATCTCCCGTCCCGACCTCGAACGCCGTCTCGCCGAGGCCGGATTTGAATACTCGCCCGAATTCAACAAATTCTGGTAAATGGAAAACTATCTATCGCAACTCAACGACCAGCAGCGCGCTGCCGTGGAATATTGCGACGGCCCGCAACTGGTGATAGCCGGAGCCGGGTCGGGCAAGACGCGAGTGCTCACATATAAAATCG
>CANRZQ010000127.1 GCA_947644475.1 uncultured Muribaculaceae bacterium | reverse complement strand
TAGTGGTAGTGTTCCTGTCCCTTCAGAACTGGCGCGCCACACTCATCCCCGTCATTGCCGTACCCATCTCGCTGGTAGGCACATTCGGAGTGATGCTCATATTCGGGTTCTCCCTCAACATGCTCACCCTGCTGGGCCTTATCCTGGCCATCGGCATCGTGGTCGACGACGCCATCGTGGTAGTGGAAAATGTCGACCGGATAATGAATTCCGAGCATCTGTCGCCTTACGAGGCCACTGCCAAGGCCATGAAGAATCTTGGCAGCGCCCTTGTGGCCATGTCGCTGGTGCTCTGCGCGGTGTTCGTGCCCGTAAGTTTCCTGCCGGGCATCACCGGGCAACTCTACCGCCAGTTCACCATCACCATCGCCGTGTCGGTGATAATATCCACCATTGTCGCCCTCACGCTCACTCCCGTGATGTGCTCGCGGCTCCTCCGCCCCGAGACCGGCAAGGAAAAGCCGCGGTTTTTCAAGGCTATAAACTCCTGGCTCAACAAAGGCAACAATGCCTATGGCCGTGGCATAGCAAAGGCCCTGCACGCGCCCAAGCGGATGTATGCCGCCTTTGGCGTGGCCATGATATTCATATGGCTGATGAACCAGCTGATTCCCACAAGTTTCATGACGCAGGAAGACCAGGGCTACTTCACCGTGGAACTCGAATTGCCCGAAGGCGCGACCATAGAGCGCAGCCGCGAGGTAACGGAACGCGCCATGCGCTATCTCATGGACGACCCCGATGTGGAATACGTGCTCAACGTCACCGGCTCGTCGCCGCGTGTGGGCACCAACTCTGCCCATGCGCAACTCACCGTGATACTCAAACCCTGGGACGACCGCAAGACCGAGGACATCAACAAGATACGCGAGCGCATCCGCGAGCACCTCGCGCAATATCCGGAAAGCAACGTCTACCTGTTCTCCCCGGCCATCATCCCCGGCCTGGGCTCGTCGGGCGGCTTCGAGATGGTGCTCGAGGCCCGTGGCGACGCCACTTACGCCGACTTGCAGAATGCCGTGGACACATTAAAGCACTATGCCGCGACTACCGGCGTGATCGGAGCGCTCTCCACCTCGATGCAGGCCGACATTCCGCAGGTGTATTTCGACGTCGACCGCGACAAGGCTAAGATGCAGGGCATACCCGTAAGCGATATTTTCTCGACCATGAAGGCCTTCACCGGCTCTATCTACGTCAACGACTTCAACATGTTCAACCGCATCTACCGCGTGTATATCCAGGCCGAGGCCCCCTACCGCTCCAACCGCGACGACCTCAACCTCTACTTCGTGCGTGGCGCGGGCAACGCCATGGTGCCCATCTCATCGCTTGGCACATCGCGCTTCACCACCGGTCCCGGCACAATATCCCGCTTCAACATGTTCACATCCGCCACCATCTCCGGCGAGGCATCTCCGGGCCACAGCACAGGCCAGGCCATGGCCGCGCTCGAACAGATTGTGAAAGAACATCTGCCCGAGAACATAGGCGTGGAATGGAGCGGCCTCTCATATCAGGAAAAGCACGAGAGCGGCAACACCGCCATGGTGCTCGGACTGGCCTTCCTGTTCGTGTTCCTGTTCCTGGCCGCGCTCTACGAAAGCTGGTCGGTGCCTCTGGCCGTGATCCTGTCGCTGCCCGTGGCCGGAGTCGGCGCATATCTCGGCATATGGCTCTGCGGACTCGACAACTGCATCTATTTCCAGATTGGCCTGGTGATGCTCGTGGGCCTCGTGGCCAAAAACGCCATCCTTATCGTGGAATTTGCAAAAGAAGAAGTCGACAAAGGCACCCCCATAGCCACAGCAGCACTGAACGCGGCGCACATGCGCTTCCGCCCCATTGTGATGACATCGCTCGCATTCATGCTTGGGCTGCTTCCGCTTGTAATGGCCTCCGGCCCCGGCTCGGCCGCACGGCGCGACATCGGCACCGGCGTATTCTTCGGCATGCTGGCCGCAATCACCATAGGCATCATATATGTGCCGTTCTTCTTTGTCGAAATTACAAAATTCGTAAAAAAAAGAAAAAGCAATAAACCCGAATGAAACAACTCACCTGCATACTTTCGACCTTCGCGCTATTGTCGCTGGCATTCATCCAGTCGGGATGCTCCGGACTTGGTCCGGTGACAAGGCCGGAAATCAACCTCCCCGCAAACTATGCCGGGACAAACAGCCCCGACAGCACCACCATAGCCGACCTCGAATGGTGGGAATTCTATGCCGACACCACCCTGTGCCGCATTATCCGCCACACGCTCGACCATAACCGCGACATCCTCAAAGCAGCGGCCACCGTCGAAGAGTTGCGCCAACTCTATGGTGTCGACAAACTCAACCTCACCCCCACCGTAACCGGAATTGCCGGCGCGACCCATGAGACCAACGACTACTATGGCGAGGCCTTCAAGAAAGATCCTGAATACTCGCTGAAAGCCACCGTGGCCTGGGAAATAAATCTCTGGGGCGCGCTGTCATGGGCCCGCAAGCAAAGCAAAGCCAAATTCGAGGCCTCGCGCGAGGACCTTCGGGCCATGCGCATGACATTGATTTCAGAGGCCGCCTCCACCTACTTCCGGCTGCTCGCCCTCGACAACGAGCTCACCATCGTGCGCCGCACTCTGGCCACACGCCTCGAAGCGCTCGAACAAGCCCGTCTCCGCTTCGAGGGAGGCCTCACGTCGGAAACAGTGTTCCAGCAGGCAAAGGTGGAATATGCATCCGCGGCATCACTCGTGCCCGACCTCGAACGCCGCATCGCCATATGCCGCAACGCACTCACCCTGCTCATGGGCGAATATCCCGGCGAACACGTAGCCACCGGCTCGCTCGACCTCGACATCACCCTGCCCGCCGACCTTCCGGCCGGACTGCCATCGTCGCTGCTGAAACGCCGCCCCGACATCCGCGCCGCCGAACTCCGCCTCGCCGCTGCCATGGCCAACGTAGGCCTCACATATGCCGACCGATTCCCCTCGCTGAGAATAGCATTCACAGGCGGTCTTGAAAACGACGAACTGTCGCATTTCTTCAAATCGCCATTCACCTACGCTCTTGGCAATATCACCGGCACCATCTTCGATTTCGGCCGCAAAAAACGCAAATACCAGGCCTCAATCGCCGCATGCGACCGGGCTCGTTACGATTACGAGCAAACCGTGATAAAAGCCTTCACCGAGGTGAGCGACGCGATAATCACATACCGCAAGGTACACGAAGCCTCGGCCCTGCGCTCGGAACTTAGAGAAGCGGCACGCAAATACGTCGAACTGGCACGGCTTCAATACCGTGCCGGCACACTCGCCTATCTCGATGTGCTCGACGCCCAGCGACGCTTCTTCGACGCCCAGATAGGCGTCAACAACGCCCTGCGCGACGAATATCTCGCCCTCATCAACCTCTACAAAGCGCTCGGCGGAGGCTGGAACGCATTGTAGGCCGCGCAGGAAGAGGGTGTGTCAAAATACCAAGGGTAGGGACGCACGGGCCGTGCTATTTGGCATTTTGACACACCCTCCTGCTTAGCGGAACTGCTGGGCAAACTCGCGCACAGCGTAGAAAATGCGACGGTCGGTATCCGACAATTCAATGCCGCGGCGAGCCATCATACGCGAGGCTATGTCGAAAAACTTCGTCATCGACACATCCACATATCCCGCTCCGCCGCTTTCGCTGAACGAAGCCACAAACGGGCGCGGGAAGCCGCTGCCGTGGATATTGACCCCCACCCCGAGCACCGTGGCGGTGTTGAGCATCGTATTGATGCCGCATTTCGAGTGGTCGCCCATTATCACGCCGCAAAATTGCAGGCCGGTGCGCAAAAACCGCTGAGCCGGATAATTCCACAGTTTTATCTCCGTGTAGTCATTCTTGAGGTTCGAGGCCGTGCAGCCCGCGCCGATATTGCACCATTCGCCTATCACGGCATTGCCAAGGAAGCCGTCATGGGCCTTGTTGGAATAGCCCTGCATCACCACATTGTTGAGTTCGCCGCCAACCTTGCACCAGGGGCCTATGGTGGTGCCCGGATAAATCTTGGCGCCCATGTTCACCACCGCATGCTCGCACAGCGCCACCGGGCCCCGGAGAGCCGCGCCTTCCATTATCTCGGCATTCGCCCCCACATAAATTGGCCCATGGGTGGTGTTGAGGAACGCACCCTCCACCGTGGCGCCTTCCTCAATAAAAATCAGCGAAGGGTCGCCAACCACAGTGTTGGTCCGGCTCAACGGCGCCGACACGCGTCCTTGCGTAAGAGCCTCGAAGTCGGCCACGATAGCCCGGCCGTTCAGCATGAAAATATCCCACAGATTCTCGATGCGGCCAATGCCCGGCACAGTCGCCGAATCAATTTCCTCCGCGCCCTCGGCAGCATTGCAAGGGAATTTTTCCGACAGATACTCAACCGTGCGCACAGCAGCCGGCGCACCTTTAAGGCGCTCCCACTTCTCACGTATAGTGGTGATTCCCACACGCAATCCCGAAATAGGACGGGTATAAGTCATCGGCAAAAGATTAAGCCGGGTATTCTCATCATCGACGAGGATATAATCAGGTAGATTTTGAAGCATAATTTCTTAATTTTGTGCAAAATTATTAAATTTGCAAAAAATTTGCAAAACAAATCTACTATGGAATTTATAAAGACCGACATCGAAGGCGTGGTGCTTATCCGTCCTGTGAAACACGGCGACGCCCGCGGATATTTCATGGAAACATTCAAACAGGCCGAATTCGACGCGGCCATCCCCGGCGTAAACTTTGTCCAGGCCAACGAATCGCTGTCGAGCCGCGGCGTGCTCCGCGGGCTTCATATGCAACTCGGCGAGTGGAGCCAGGCCAAACTCGTGAGAGTGTCGCGCGGCAAAGTTGTAGACGTAGCCGTGGACATGCGCCCCGACTCGCCCACCTTCGGCCGCCATATCGCCGTCGAACTTTCCGAAGAAAACGCCATGCAGATGTTCGTCCCCCGAGGCTTCGCCCACGGCTTTATCGTGCTGAGCGACATCGCCCAGTTCCAATACCGCGTCGACAACGTATACGCCCCGCAAGCCGAGATCACAATCCGCTTCGACGACCCCACCCTGGCCGTGAACTGGCCCGACCCCGGCTGCGAACTCCTCCTGTCGGCACGCGACTCCGGCGCACTGTCGTTCGGCCAAGCCCTCGAACTCATCAAACAAGGCTCCAAATAAACAAAACCAACACCCCGGTTGTTAGTAAGGAAAAATCAAACAAACTTCAATATTATGGACGATTTCAAAACCCTTATAAACCAGGACAAACCCACGTTAGTCGACTTCTTCGCCACCTGGTGCGGCCCCTGCCGTGCACAGGCCCCCATCCTCGAAGACGTGAAACAGCGCGTGGGCGACAAAGCCAACATCATTAAAATCGACATCGACAAAAACCGCGACCTGGCCATGGCCTATCGCGTACAGTCGGTGCCCACGCTCATCATGTTTAAAAACGGCGAGGCCGTATGGCGCGCCGTAGGCGTGCAGCAAGCCGACGAACTCGAGCGCAAGATCCGCGACCATCAGGCTACAAAATCCGACGAATATTAACCGTCCGGACACAACATTCAACATATAAAATCCATGGCACAACCATGGATTTTTTCTTTTTTGGAGAAAAACACATCCAAAAGTTGCAAAACTCATAAAAAAATTCTAATTTTGTGCCTCAAAATGGTTCCGTAGCTCAGCTGGATAGAGCAACAGCCTTCTAAGCTGTGGGTCTTGGGTTCGAATCCCAACGGGATCACAGAGACCGTTGGGGTTCGAACCTAAGGGGGTTCGCCACCGGCTTGCCGCTTTCGAGCGCAGCGAGAAAGAATCCCAACGGGATCACAAGACATAAAAAGATCCATTAGCTCAGTTGGTTTAGAGCGCTTCCTTGACAGGGAAGAGGTCATTGGTTCGAATCCAATATGGATCACCCCAAACCTGCGAAGGCGAGAAATTTTTTTCTCGCTTTTTTTGTTATAATTCAATAACAATCCATACCAACCGTATATTGTGATATGAGTATTTACTCTCCGACCAGAAGGGCTCATCGATTATTTAGAGAACAATGCGACCAACGAACAGAACAAGGCCTGTACGATATAGAGATGAAGACAGCATTAGGCTCCGTAATTATCAAATGTTCTGATTTTTTCACTGCCGATGTTCAACCCATATATACAAATGACGGCCTTGCGTATGCAATTACGCAATATGGAAGTGACGAAGTCATTGTTGTTCGTGATGATGATTATCCTGATATGGAACTGCCGGAATGGTGTTCCAGTGAGTTATTGCCATTAGGGTTCAGAAAAGCCGCTGCTTTGTCGGAAATCCTACACGCTGAGAACATCAATAGATTTGATATTGGCGAGGATGCGGATGAAAAAAAATACAGACCCAAAGAGCCGTACTACGCCTACTTGAAATCCACAGGACAAAATATCCCCCTCGATGAACTCGCTTTAAAATATTTCCGCTTAATTGTCGATAATAAAATTTTTCAGCTAATATTAGAATCTTTTGGATATGTGCTGCTTTGTGCAATATGCGGTGTATTTCTGGCAATTATTCAGGATGGAGATATTCGTGGCTATATGTATGCTGGAGCATTATTTGGAATTGCATATTTTCTCATTAACCTATTTTACAATCAGGCGATTAGCAAAAAATAAGAGTTGCCATACATCTTAAAATCATTATTCGCAGACCAAGGACTTATCCTGACTGTCACAGAAGGCATGATTTAACCTCTATTAACAGCCATGAGCCTTATTTTTGCATGTTATTGTTGTTAACTTTGCAAAAATTAAAGCACAATGCAACATCAAAAAGTTCAAATATATACCGACAATGGTGACATTGTTACTGCACAAGCGCCGGTTATTATTTCTGCAAGCCGTGCTACGGATATCCCGGCCTTTTACTGCAAGTGGTTTTTTGAACGCCTTAAAAAGGGATATGCAGTGTGGCGAAACCCTTTCAGCGGACAGCCGTCGTATATCAGTTTTGCCAAGATGCGCTTTATCGTGTTTTGGTCTAAAAATCCTGCGCCGTTGCTGCCATATTTAGAGCAACTGCGTCAAAACGGCATTGGAGCCTATATTCAATATACACTCAACGACTACGTTTCGGAGAATTTCGAGCCAAATCTGCCATCATTAGAAGAAAGAATTGCCACATTTCAAAAACTGGTCAATATTTTAGGACCGGGGTCTGTGGTTTGGCGTTTTGACCCATTGATTCTCTCTGACAGTGTTTCAATTGATCCACTGCTTGATAAAATATCGCATATTGCCGATAGGCTCGCCGGATACACCAACAAACTTGTATTTAGTTTTGCCGATATCGGTTCCTATAAAAAGGTTGGGAGAAATTTAGAGGCTGCCGGAGTAAACTATCGTGAATGGGATGAATCGACTATGATTGAATTTGCGTCGCGCCTGTCACAACTGAATAATAAAAGATGGGGCTTTCAACTCGCTACTTGCTCTGAGGCAATTTCGTTAGATAATTTTGGTATTGCAAAAAACCGCTGCATCGACCCTGACTTAATAGTTCGCTTGTCGAAAGACGATGACGTATTGCTAAACTT
>CANRZQ010000126.1 GCA_947644475.1 uncultured Muribaculaceae bacterium | reverse complement strand
GTTACGGTCGTGGCTTCGCCACTCCCTCACCCACGGCTACCTTCTTGAATCGCTATGCGATTCTGTGATACGCCCTTATTTGATCCGCATTGTACGGCTCGTGGAACCCTACACTCAAAGTATCAACTTTCCTTTGAATTGCGACAAGCATCGCCGCGTTTTTTTGGCGTTTTTTGGTATACATTAATAAAAAAGGGGCTTTTGCTTGGTTTTCCGGCTTTTTTCCTAAACCTCCGCATCCCCCGCCCCTCCAATCTCCTCCCCCGCCAAATTTTTATCCCTTCCGTCAGCCTTTGCGCCATCAATACTCAAAAATATTTTCAAATTTTAGGCAAACTGTTGTACAGTAAAAAATAATTGCTTAATTTTGGCGTGCAGACCGATCTTAGAAGCCCCGGTCTGGGGTAAAGCGGGTCGGGTTGCAGACATAATTAGAAAGCGTTTATCCGCGCTGATTCTTGACCAATCGAAATTCTCGCAAAATTTCATATTCATGTCAAGGATTGAGCAACGGTAGATGCCCGTGGATATGTAATATCTTGCAGTCGGAGCCGCGCCTTGCGAAAGGTGTAGCCCGACAGCATCAGTTGCATATACAAGCGTGGGCTTCTGCGTTGCCATCCAACATGAATAGGGCAATGCGAGAAGCCTCGATTGGTAGGATGGCAACAGATACAGATTCCTACGCTTTTTTTGTACCAACTGATACCATCCCCGACGAGAGGAAGACCGAGGGGGCGAAAACCAATCATGAAAAAAGTCTTTTTCAAACCCTGGATTGGCAAGGACTATGACTCAGGAGGCATATTCGGCAAGAAGATTCTCGTCTTAGGCGAGGCTCATCTTTGCGATGGATGTGAAAACTGCGGTCATGCAGAAAACGCAGAGGAGTGTGCCGACTTCACCTCCTCCGACTGCATAGAAGTCCTTCTCAGCGGCAAGACAGGTTCGTGGACAGGCACATTCCGCAAGTTCGAGCGTTCGCTTGTCAACCACGAGACAGATCTTGATGAAAGCCGTAGAATCTGGCACTCGCTTGCTTTCTACAACTATGTGCAGAAGGCGATGTCAGCCGCACGCAAATCCCCTGAATGGGTCGACTTCCGCGACTCCGAAGATGCCTTCTTTGAAGTAATCGACGAATTGCAGCCCGACCTCATCATCGTATGGGGAGTGACACGAATGTACGATTTGCTCCCCGGAGGAGAGCGTTGGCGCGGAGGCGAGTCCCTCGAAATCGACGGCTACTCCATAAAAAACGGCTACTACCGCCTTGCCGACGGCAAAGAAACACGAGTGCTGTGGATATACCACCCCTCCACAGCCTTCTCATGGGACTGGTGGCATAAAGTAATAAAAACCGAAATATAATCCCACTTATTTTTTAATCAACAAATTTAATCCAAATCATCATGGCATTATTTTCTATGGAGCCAAGTACTCTAAAATGTTGGTTAGTTGCCAACCTTAAAATATGGGCTTTTGTACCCATGTTCATAATCATTATGATTGTCGGGCTTGTCCACAATGCTTTTGCTGCTTCGCCAATCGAATTCAACACCCTTTTGGTATATGCCATCACCCCGGCCATCGCAGAGGGCCTCATAACAATCGCACAACAGAGTTCACAACCCACTGGAACGTATGCTTTATTTTTATTTGCCCCTATAGCGTTCATGGTCTTATATCATATGGGCAAATTCGAGTTATCGACAGGAATCGCAGTATGGCTATGGGTGTCAATTGCAGCAAGCATTACAATGGCTTCTTTCCTGTCCAAATTTGCATTCGACAATTCAGACGAAGTTCTAAGCCAACTATTCATCTTCCGTTCCAGCAATCTCGAGGTATTTGAGTCAAGAGTCAAACTTGCATTTTCAGTATTTGTTGAAGCCTTCCTTATTTTATTTATCACCTTTGCTATAATGATAATGTTTGCAATTGACTGATTCAAATTTCGCAATCTTGTCGATGTCGCATGACCTCTTCGGCATAATCGAACACTCATGAAACGTTGATTTACTGCAAAGTTTGAATTTACCATAAGAATTAGCAATACCACCAACGCGCCCGACAATCCATTGAGGATTTTCGGGCGCGTTTTTTTTGTATACATTAATAAAATGGGGGCTTTTGCTTGGTTTTCCGGCTTTTTTAACTAAATTTGCAGTTTGATAGTATTACGTTTTCAACCCGCGCCAATCTGTGTTTACAAAATGTCAGTCAAAAGTTCGTCGATACTGAGCAAGATCATGAAGTTTGCAGTGCCGCTTATCGTCACTGTCGGGCTTTGCTATGTGCTGTTCAAAGGATTGGATTTCAATGAGATGATGGCGATAATAAGCGAGCAGTGCGATTTCCGATGGATTGCGCTGGCGCTGGTGCTTAGCATATTGTCGCACGTATGGCGAGCGTTCCGCTGGCGCATACAGTTGCGCGCGCTCGGGGTCGACGCCCCGCGCTTTGCCCTGGTGCTTAGCATTTTCGGCACATATGCCGTAAACCTTGTGTTTCCGCGCCTTGGCGAGGTGTGGCGCACGGGATATATTGCCACGCGGCAGAAGGCTCCGTTTGCCACGGTGTTCGGGTCGATGGTGGCCGACCGCCTTGCCGACACGGTGACGGTGGCCCTGCTCACGCTGCTCACTTTCTGCCTGGCCTCCGGCTCGCTTTTGGCTTACTTGCGGCAGAACGAGGCCACCTACCAGGCCCTGATGGGGCTTGTGACGTCGCCGTGGCTGTGGGCCGCGGTGGCGGCCACGGTAGCCGCATGCTGGTGGCTGCTTACGCGCCGGCGGGGAGAGTCGAGCATCATCACCAAGATTCAGAATTTTGCCAAAGGCCTGTGGGACGGCTTCGCCGTGATTGCAAGCATGCCCGGCAAGGGCCGCTGGCTTGGCTACACGGCAATGCTGTGGGGCTCATATTTCCTGCAACTGTATGTGGCGTTTTTCGCCTTCCCGTTCACGGCCTCGGTGGTCGAGACTTACGGCGTGACGGCCGTGCTTGTCACCTTCGTGCTGTCGTCGATCTCGATGGGCGTGCCGTCGAACGGCGGCATCGGGCCGTGGCAATGGGCGGTGATATTCGCCTTGGGCATCTACGGCGTGGAGCGCACCGCGGCCGGAGCGTTCGCCAACCTGGTGCTGGGCACGCAGACTGCGCTTCTCGTGGCCCTGGGCCTGTTTACATTCATATGTATCTTTATAGAAAACAAGAAAAAACAAAATATAGAAAATGAATAAAGTCCTTATCATCGGCGCCGGCGGAGTGGGCACGGTAGTGGCCCACAAATGCGCCATGCACCCCGAAGTGTTCAATGAGATTGTAATAGCCTCGCGCACCAAGTCGAAATGCGACGCCGTGGCCAAGGCCATAGGCTCCGACCGCGTGACAACCGACCGCGTCGATGCCGACTCTGTGGATGAACTCGTGGCTCTGTTCAACCGCCACCGTCCCGACATCGTGATAAACGTTGCCCTTCCCTACCAGGACCTCACCATCATGGAGGCATGCCTGCAATGCGGCGTGAACTATCTCGACACCGCCAACTACGAGCCCAAGGACGAGGCCCATTTCGAATATTCATGGCAATGGGCCTACCGCGAACGTTTCGAGAAAGCGGGCCTCACCGCCATACTCGGCTGCGGATTCGACCCGGGCGTGTCGGGCGTGTTCACGGCATATGCCGCAAAGCACTATTTCTCGGAAATGCAGACTCTCGACATCGTAGACTGCAACGCCGGCGACCACGGCAAGGCGTTTGCCACCAACTTCAACCCTGAAATCAATATCCGCGAGATCACCCAGAACGGCCGCTACTATCAGGACGGCAAATGGGTTACCACCGGCCCCCTCGAAATACACGCTCCCCTCACATACCCCAACATCGGCCCGCGCGACAGCTATCTGCTCTACCACGAGGAACTCGAATCGCTCGTGCAGAACTTCCCCTCTATCCGCCGCGCCCGCTTCTGGATGACTTTCGGCCAGGAATACCTCACACACCTGCGCGTGATTCAAGACATAGGCATGGCCCGCATCGACGAAATCGACTACAACGGCGTGAAAATCGTGCCGCTGCAATTCCTCAAAGCCGTGCTTCCCAACCCGCAGGACCTCGGCGAGAACTATCACGGCGAGACTTCTATCGGCTGCCGCATCGCCGGCCTCGACAAAGAGGGCAAGCCCATGACATATTATATCTACAACAACTGCTCGCATGAGGAGGCTTACCGCGAGACCGGAATGCAGGCCGTAAGTTACACCACCGGCGTGCCCGCCATGACCGGCGCCATGATGTTCCTCACCGGCAAGTGGGTGAAACCCGGCGTGCACAACGTCGAGGAATTCGATCCCGATCCATTCCTCGCCGCCATAGCAGAAAACGGCCTTCCCTGGCACGAAATCGTCAACGAGCCCCTCGAAGTGGACAAAATTTAGTTGCTATTTAAGGGCATTAAGGACACTAAGGACCTTAAAGACCTTAAAGACCTTAAAAAACAGTCATTAGCAGTTTATAACTTATAACTCATATTTTATACCTGACATAAATGTTAGACAAAATCAACGCCCTCGCCGCAGAAATCTCCGCACTCACCGCCTCGTCGGCTGCCGAAGTGGAGGAACTGCGTATAAAATATCTCAGCAAGAAAGGACTTGTATCGGCCCTCTTCAACGATTTCCGCACCGTCCCCGCCGACCAGAAGCGTGAAATCGGACAGGCCATCAACGACCTTAAAAACCTCGCCACCGACAAAATCAACGCCCTGCGCGACGCCCTGTCGTGCTCGGATGCATGCGACAACTCGCTCGACCTCACCCGCTCGGCAGCCCCGATTCCCCTGGGCACGCGCCACCCGCTGTCGATTGTCCGCGAGGAGATAATCGACATATTCCGCCGCCTGGGATTCACCATCGCCGAAGGCCCCGAGATAGAAGACGACTGGCACGTGTTCTCGTCGCTTAACTTCGCCGAGGACCACCCCGCGCGCGACATGCAGGACACATTCTTCATCAACCGCATGCCCGACGTGCTGCTCCGCACCCACACCTCGTCGGTGCAAACCCGCGTGATGGAGCACAGCGAGCCGCCAATCCGCATCATATGCCCCGGACGCGTCTACCGCAATGAGGCCATATCGGCCCGCGCCCACTGCTTCTTCCATCAGGTCGAGGCCCTCTACGTCGACAAAAACGTTACATTCGCCGACCTGCGCCAGACCCTGCTCTACTTCGCCCGCGAGATGTTCGGCCCCGAGACACAGATACGCCTGCGCCCCTCCTACTTCCCCTTCACCGAGCCTTCGGCCGAGATGGACATTTCCTGCGACCTCTGCGGCGGCAAAGGCTGCTCGTTCTGCAAAGGCACAGGCTGGGTCGAGATTCTCGGCTGCGGCATGGTCGACCCCAATGTGCTCGAAGCCTGCGGCATCGACTCCAAGGTATACACCGGCTTTGCCCTCGGCATGGGCGTAGAGCGCATCACCAACCTCAAATACCGCGTAAAGGACCTACGCATGTTCTCCGAGAACGACGTCCGCTTCCTCGAAGAATTCACCGCCGCACACTGATCGTTAAGCATAAAGTATAAGTGATGAGCGATAAAGCCGGTTTCGTGAACCATACATGCCTCCCAACCCTTTATAACTTATAACTCATACTTTATACCTGAACAAAATGCTACTCATTGACTATCTGATTGTCGGGCTCGGAGGCGCCATAGGAGCCATGAGCCGATTCGGCGTGGAACACCTCGGCATCTTCGACGACAACAAATATTACTACACCGTGGGCATAAACATCACAGGATGCATCACCATAGGCATCCTGTGGGCCTTGCTCCACTACTGGAACGCCGACAAATCGTGGTACCTCTTCCTGCTCACAGGCATGCTCGGAGGCTACACCACCTACTCGGCCTTCACACTCGACGCCATGATGCTCGTGCAGAATGGCATGATCGGGCGGGCGCTATTCTATGTGGCCGTAACCGTAGTGGGCGGACTTGGCGGATGTGCCCTCGGCCTGTTTGGCACCGAACGCTTACTGAAACTGCTGTAACCGATATATAACTTGTGCTCGAATTCCTTGGCAGCATAAATGCATGGCTCTACTGGATTTTCTCCATAGCCTACGCCGTGACCATCGTGAGCATCGTGGGGGTAATCATCTCCGAGAACCGCAACCCCGTTAAATCGCTCGCATGGGTCACTGTGCTGTTGCTGCTGCCTGTGGTCGGAATAATCCTCTACCTCTTTTTCGGGCGAAGCATAAAGACCCGCATGATCTCGCGGCGCAACCGCCGCCGGCTCAAGCGCCACCACCAGACCCTGTCGGTGAAATCGTCGATACAGGCCCTGTCGCCCGAGTCGGTAGGCTCGATACGCCTCAGCCGCTCGCTCACCTCCGCGGCATTCTACCCCGGCAACCACGTTGAGGTATTCACCGACGGAAAAGCCAAATTCGACCGCCTCGAAGCCGACCTCCGCTCCGCCAGGCGATACATCAACATACAATACTATATATTCGCCGACGACGCCACCGGCCGACGCATAAGCGACATTCTTAAAGAACGCGCGCGCGAGGGCGTGACCGTGCGCGTGATCTACGACCATGTAGGGTCGCTCTCGACATCGCGCCGATTCTTCCGCGAGATGCAAGAAGCCGGAATCGAGGCACACCCCTTCTTCAAAGTCACCTTCCCACCCTTCGGCACACGCATCAACTGGCGCAACCACCGCAAAATATGCATAATCGACGGCACCGTAGGCTATATCGGCGGCATGAACATAGCCGACCGCTATATCGACGGCGGAAAGAAATTTGCCATGTGGCGCGACAATCATGCACGCATCGAAGGCCCCGCCGTGGCCTCGCTCCAATACTCCTTCGCCATCGACTGGTCGTTTATGGGACAGGAACTCATCACCGACCCGCTGCCCCGCCCCGTGTCGTTCGACGACGGCGTAGGCGTGCAGTTGCTGTCGTCGGGCCCCACAGCGCAATGGCCCAACATAGCATTCCAGTTCATACGCGTGATAGCCGCCGCCAAACACCGCGTCTATCTCTACACCCCCTACTTCCTGCCCACCGAGGCGCTCCTCAAAGCCTTACAGACAGCCGCACTCGCCGGAGTGGACGTGCGCATCCTCATGCCCCGGCAGTCCGACTCCGTGATGCTCAACGAGGCATCGCGCTCATACGTGTCGGAATGTCTGCGCTCCGGCATCAAATTCTACCTCTACACAGCCGGGATGATGCACGCCAAAACCCTGATTGTCGACGACGAATACGTGTCGGTAGGGTCGACCAACTTCGACTTCCGCTCATTCGAGCATAACTTCGAGGCCAACATTCAAATCTACTCGCGCGATGTCAACGCACACATGGCAGAAATATTCCGCGACGACCTCTCATCGTGTGTCAGAATCCTCCCCGCACAGTGGAATCGCCGCCCCCTGCACAAAAAGGCCATACAATCGCTTCTTCGCCTCCTAAGCCCTATCCTCTGAAAATCAGCACATTGCCAAATTTCATCAAAAATTTTTCAAAAAAAGTTGACAAAAAATTTGGTCAATTCAAAAATAACACCTAACTTTGCAACGCAAAAGCAAAAAAGAACATTCAAAACTTGCGAAAATAGCTCAGTTGGTAGAGCACAACCTTGCCAAGGTTGGGGTCGCGGGTTCGAGTCCCGTTTTTCGCTCAAATT
>CANRZQ010000125.1 GCA_947644475.1 uncultured Muribaculaceae bacterium | reverse complement strand
GCAACATGGTCGTCGACAAACGCTATAGTTCCGACCCCATGCTGGAAGGCCTCCTCAACTCTTGCCTGATAAGCATTAAATAAATACAGCAACCTTCATACATTTGCTCCGGCCCCTGTGATAGTGGCCGGAGTTTTTTTAGTATATAAAATCAAACAAAATGTAAAATATGCTTGTCATTTTGAAAAATATTATATACCTTTGCCGCTGTCGACAATAATCACACATCAAAAAACATGCTTTAATTATGAAAGACCTCCTTTTCCCTCACAAATTCCAGCCGATTGGCTGGTGCACGTTTATCCCGGCATTGGTAATCGGCATCCTTATCTACTTCGATACTTTTTCCTTTCTGCCAAATTGGGGCGCAACCGCCGTTAACGACATCGCCATAATAGGAATCGCAGTTGGCGCCCTGTTCATCGTATGCTCGCGCGAACGCATCGAGGACGAGATGACACGCGCAATCAGGCTGTCGTCGCTGCTAAACTCAATATATGTCTACGTGGTGCTTCTGATTGCCTGCACGCTTTTTATCAATGGTCTCAACTATTTCTATTTTCTGACTGCCAACACCGTGCTTCTGCCTGTAATTTTCGTAATCAATTTTCGGCTGGAAATGTCACGGTACAATAAAATAAGCAACGATGAAGAACAGAATTAAGGTAGAGCGGGCCGAAATGGACATAACGCAACAGCAACTCGCCGATGCCGTCGGGGTGAGCCGACAGACCATTGTGGCAATTGAGAACAACCGCTTCCTGCCATCCACTCCCCTCGCCCTAAAAATCAGCCGCTATTTCAGCAAACCCGTCGAGAGCATTTTCATCCTCGAAGACACCGACTAAGTAATCTAAAAAATGAAACAGAAAGTAATATTCAGCATATACTCGAAAATAATCACCGCCGCAGTCCTCGTGCTGTTCGTTATCGGCATCATATCGTTGTGGGGAAATATGGAAAAACTCGTGTTTTTCATAATAATAGCCGCCTCAACCACCCTTGTCAGCATGTATTACTGCCCGGTGTCGGTGGAAGCCACTGAATCCGGGGTAAAAATCAATCGCCTGCTGTCGAGACCCAAGTTTTTCTCTTATGCCGACATACAGACAGTGGAGACTTGCTACCCTTCGGCCGGAGGGTTGCGCCTTTGCGGATGCGGCGGATTCTTTGGCTATTGGGGATATTTCCACGACTCGATGATCGGGACATTCTTCGGATATTATGGCTCGCGCGACCAGTGCATTGTGCTTAAACTTAAATCCGGAAAGCAATATGTCTTAGGCTGCTCCAACGCTCCGGCCATGGTAAAATACATCGCATCCCGGTAGGAACACGCACCTCCGGATTGTGGATGTTTTTCTCCACAATCCGGAGGATTGTGTTCCTGCATATTTAGAAATTCAGCGCGTTCATGTAGAGGGCTGTGCCTCCCGTTTCACGCGGAATCAATATTGCCTTGCGAAGCTGAGCAAGATCGGCATCACGAATGTTACCGATTAACGCGCCGGTGAATCCTGCTCCTGCCGAATCCGACAGAATAAGAATACGGTTTGAATCTTTACCGACCGGCCGGGCAAATATCACAAACATCGTTTGGTCGTTCATCATTCCTTTTACGACTTCGGAAGCGGGCAATTCACCCATGATTTTATAAAGTGCGTTGCCGTAAACCTCCGTCTCATGTCCGGCGCCGGTCTCGCCGTACCACACCATCATCTGTCCGTCGGTAACGCCGATGCCGGCAAAATCATTATGTCCCGAAACCAATGTGCCCTGCACCCCTTTCATGTTGGGGATAGCCTTGATGGCATCAAAAGCCTCCTCATAGGTCAGGGCAGATGCTGCGTTTGCCAAGCCAAGCGCGAGCGCGATAAGTAAAAAAATCTTTCTCATAAACAATGTTTTATGATAAAACATATTTACGAGAAATATGGTTCATTCCCCACATTTAGGACATAAGCCTTTCACCACATAGTTGATTGTTCGCGGCTGAAAACCATCCGGCATCTCCACTTCCGGCACCTTCACTGTCTCCAAGCAATATGTCTCCTTGCATCGCTCGCAAAAGAAATGGACATGCTGGTCGGAGATGCTGTGATGCGTGCTGTGGCACAACTCATATTTTATCGAGCGGCTGCCGTCTTCTATGGCATGGACAACATCTTTCTCCGCAAACAGTTCGAGCACACGGAAAATGCTCGCCCTGTCCATCGAGAAACCAAGACTTGATTCAAGATCGGCAAGATTTACCGGATGCGTGGCTTTCGCCAGTTCTTTCATCACAAGGATACGGTTGGCGGTTGGCTTCACACCCTTGCCTTCCAATGCTTTCTCTATCTCGATATTGTTCATCGTCGTGAATTTTCCTGCAAAGGTAATCAAAAAATTCCAATTCCCGCGGGCAACCGTCGCCGAGGTGTACTAATAAAAGGCAAAGCCACAACACAATATGCAACAACTTCTGCCGTTCTTGATGTATAATTAAAATCATATCTCTATGAAGCAAATCCTCAACATTCTTATTCTGCTCACCTTTGCTCTGTTTACATCTTGCAACAACAATGAGGACAGAGAGCCGGAATACACCCCTCTTACAATTCATCGGCAATTCAATACACAAACAATGAATGTCAAATTGTCAGAACTCAAAGACTTTACCGAGTACAAGGATAAAATCTTTATCGTCAACTCCATAGATGAATTGCCCGAGGACAAGTATTTCAGCACCGAGGATTTTACGAGGGCAAACATCAATTTCTCCGAATATTCTCTTGTTATCGTGTATCAGCTTATTTTAGGCGATATTGTAACATATCAATATGGTTGGTGTTATAACAACTGGTATGAACATTATCAATTCGACACCACCTATGACCGTATAAAGGACTCTGAATACGTGGACGGCGAAATTGAGAATTTCACATACTTGCGGAGTGCAATTCTTGTCCGCCGTATTCCGTCCGATGCCAAATGCTCTATTTCAATGGGTATCTACGAGCATTAACTCTGATGAGGGTACATCAAAATATCAAATAGTAGGGACGTACGGCTCGAGCAATGCGGTTCAAATAACCTATCGC
Organism: uncultured Muribaculaceae bacterium; assembly: GCA_947644475.1. Lineage (GTDB taxonomy): Bacteria > Bacteroidota > Bacteroidia > Bacteroidales > Muribaculaceae > CAG-873. The sequence continues at coordinate 4,634 of CANRZQ010000125.1, read as the reverse complement.
TAAGGAGGAGAAGCGCGTATGCGCTTCAAGAATGTAGCCGGGGGTGGAGCGACAGCGTAACCCCCGGTTATGCGAATTGTATACACCAGTGGTATCGGAGCGTAGGCCAGCCGTAGCGTTCTGCATCACGGTTGGCATAGCCAAACGCTCCGGCCGGCATTATTTTCAGAAAAAATGGTAATATAAACAGTAATTATGATAATTAATATAAATATCTTATTATGTAACTTTGCGCTGAAAAATCAATCCTATCACAAATCATGGTAAAACAAATATTAGTCGCGGCCGCAACCGTCCTCGGAATATTTTCCGCCGAAGCCCAAACCCAAAACGAGGCTCCAAAAGTATATTTCACGTCGGAAATTACACCTGAAGCATTGGTAAAAATCTACAAGGCTCTTGGAGTGGAGGCTACCGGACGCGTGGCCGTAAAAATCAGCACCGGCGAATCGGCCCAAAGCAACCATCTTCGCCCCGAACTGATAAAGAATCTTGTCGACGAGGTGAAAGGTACTCTTGTCGAGTGCAATACTGCCTATCATGGCAACCGCTCATCGTCGGAAGAACACCTGCGCGCCATTGCCGAAAGAGGATATAATGATATAGCCAATGTCGACCTCATGGACATCGAGGGATATGTCGATATCCCTGTGTCGGATACAAAATGGCTGAAATACAACCGGGTAGGAAACCATATCGCAAATTACGACTATCTTGTAAACCTCGCCCATTTCAAGGGTCATGCCATGGGGGGCTTTGGCGGGGTGCTGAAAAACCAAAGCATAGGCATGGCCACTCCCGAAGGCAAGACCTTGATTCACACTGCCGGCCGCTACTCCGACCCTCAGCAAGTGTTCGGCAATCAGGACGGACAGGATGCTTTTCTTGAATCAATGGCCGCAGCCGCAAAATCGGTACACGACTACTATAAAGGAAACGTGATATACATCAATGTGATGAACAACCTGTCGGTTGACTGCGACTGCAACGGCCATCCCGCCGCCCCTGAGATGAAAGACATCGGCATCATGGCATCTCTTGACCCTGTCGCACTCGACAAGGCATGTCTCGACATCGTGTTCAACTATCACTCCTCCGACGGCGACAATGCCTCCCCTCTGCAAGAACGCATCAACAGCCGCCACGGCACACACATCGTTGACTATGCTGAACAAATCGGTCTTGGCAACATGAATTATCAACTCGTAAACATCGATAATAAATAATAAACACAAATCGCACCAACCATGCGAAATAGACTCCCTAAATTTGTTATGCCGGTTATCTTTTCCATAACCGGCATAATTTCCATAAATGCACAGCAACAAAACGACTCAATCCTAAACCTGCACGACGTGGTAGTGACAGGCACCAACTCGCCGGTGCAGACAAATCTGTTGCCGTATACAGTATCAGTGATTGACGACAGCCGGCTTGAATCAAGCGGAGAGACACAAGTGCTCTCTGCTATATCCGGCATGGTGCCGAGCCTCTTTGTATCGGAACGCGGGATTTTTGGCTTCGGAGTGAGCAATGGCGGGTCGGGACACATCAAACTCCGCGGTGTAGGCGGCGACCGCGCAAGCGCAGTGCTTATGCTTGTCGACGGACAACCGCAATTCGCAGGCATCTATTCCCATCACATCGCCGACTTTTACAGCAAGGAGTATGTCGACCGCGTAGAGGTGCTTCGCGGGCCGGGGTCTGTGCTGTATGGCTCAACTGCAATGGCCGGCGCTATTAATGTAATAACAAAAGACGCCCGGAAAGAAGGCGCACACACCACCATATCTTCGCAATACGGCTCTTATAATACTTGGCTTTCATCGGCCACAAATACACTTCGCTATGGCCGATTCTCATCTCTGGCTACTATTTCGTATAACCGTACCGACGGCAATGTCAAAAATTTCAATTTCAATCAGGCCGACGGATATATCAAAGTCGGATATGACATCTCTGATAATTGGAAAATGTCGGCCGACTATACCTTGATGAATTTCCGTGGGAACGACCCTATATACCCGAAACTGTCAAATCCCGAATCTACCGACATATATCATCAGAACATAACGCGAGGCGAGACATCTCTTGCCGCTTTCAACAACTATGGCTCAACGACAGGACTTGTGCGAGCATATTACAGTTATGGCAACCACTATGTCGACGACCCTCGGCACTTTCACAGCACCGACAACCGCTTTGGAGTCATGGCCTATCAGAATTTCAACCCGTGGCGCGGAGCATCCGCCACAATCGGGTTTGACTTTGATTCTTATTCGGGCAAGATACCGGTTTCGGGCGGCAACAGCCATACCGAAGGCTCAATGAGCACAATCAGCCGGAAAACGATTGTGGAATATTCACCGTACATCACAATATCGCAGTCGCTGGCAGGAGATGTCCTGAATCTCAATGGCGGCCTGCGCATAGCCAACAGCGATAAGTTCAATACCGGAGTGATTCCCCAGTTCGGGTTCGCCATTAACCCGGGTCATGGCATCAACATCAAGGGAAATCTGGCAATGGGCTATCGGAATCCATCGTTCCGGGAACTCTATCTTTACCGCATGGCCAACCCTGATCTTCAGCCCGAACTGATGATGAACTATGAATTATCGGTAAGCAAGCAATTCTCACACTACTTTTCCGCAGACATTACAGCATATTACAGCCGGGGATACGACATGATTCAAGTTGTTGACCAGAAAAATGTAAATACCGGCAGGTTTATCAACAAGGGCATTGAATTGTCGGCCAAAAGTCATCCGCTCGAAAACCTGTGGCTGTTTGCCTCTTACAGTTTCCTGAGCACATCTCTTTCCAATCTTACCGGCGCTCCTAAAAACCAGTATTATCTTGGCGCTCAGTTATCGTTATGGAAAAAACTATTTATTTCAGCCGAACTCAAAGGCGTTGGCGGATTATATGTGGCCGAGGACATAAGAAATCAGAATTATGCGCTTTTGAATCTGAAAGCGAGATTCTCCGTGTGCCGCTATGTCGACCTTATTGCAAGTTTTGAAAATATCACCGACGCCCGCTACACCATCAACCGAGGATATGAGATGCCGGGATTTACTGCCATGGGCGGGTTTAAAGTGAAATTCTGATTACGGTTAAAGGATTTTCAGGGCTATGGCTGCGCAGGCCTCGGCGTCGGCAAGGGCGTGATGGTGATTGGCCAGGTCGTAACCGCAGGCCGCAGCCACGACATGGAGCTGATGGCAAGGCAGGCGAAGGGTGCGCCTCGATGCGGCAAGGGTGCAAAAGAATTTGTAACCGGGATACTCCATGCCGTATTCATCGAAAACGGCTTTCAGACATCCTTCGTCAAAAGGCCGGTTATGGGCCACAAGCGGCAGCCCTTCGATTTTGTCTTTTATCCGCTCCCACACTTCCGGGAAAAGCGGCTGGCCATCGGTGTCGCGTCGGGTGAGGCCGTGCACATTGGTTGTCCAGCATGTATAGAAATTAGGCGCAGGCTGAATCAGGCTGTAAAACTTATCCACCACTGCCCCACCCCGCACTATAACGACGCCAACGGCGCACACGCTCGAACGCCGACCATTGGCCGTCTCAAAATCTAGGGCAGCAAAATTTTCCATTGTCATTCATCTTTATACGTTTCATTCATTTTAGCAACAAGGTCGCGCATGGTATTGCGCAATCTCTCCGGCGACATCACCTCTATCAACGGGCCGGCCTGCAAAAGTTTCATTATGAAATCGAATGTAGGAGCCACAAACAATTCGAACACGGAATAATTGTCGGTGTCCTCTACAATCCGCTGGCTATGATGCAACGGCAATGATTTAAGATATGGCGTATGAACACTTTCGGCGCGTATCACCACCGTTACCGGCTCTATGCTGTCGTCGGCAATGATTCCATAATAATTTGAAAAATACTCAGTGGCTGAAAAAGATTTCGGGAGTTGAAATTTATGCTCTCCTATTTCCGCCGTCTCAATACGGTCGAGGCCATAAAGGCGAATCTTGTCCTTACCGACATTGCGCCCCAACATATACCAGCGGTTTTCAAACAATTTCACGCAATAAGGCTCAACGGCTATATCATATGATTTTGAATATTGAAAAGCCCGGTAGGCGATATTCACCACCCGGTTGTCTTTCATTGCCTCTAAGATGGTGGCAAGATGGATTTGACCCGAAGGGATATGGTCGACCAATATACGGTCTTTTAATGATAGATTCTCTCCTATAATGTTGCCCACGGCAAACGAGTCGAGCATCCACTTTTTCAGTTTGTCATCGTCGATATCCTCAGGGTTTTCTATATAATACAGATATCCGCCGACACGTTTACAGGATATGATTATGCCGAACTGAGAATAAATGGCATCGCGCCAGCGATTAAATGTTGCGCGGTGAAGCGGCCGGTAGTCGCTTAGGTCTTTGCACCGCTCCCATCTTTCCGACAGTTCCTTATGGGAAATCATGCCGGCACGCCTTATAGTATCAATCAGCCATGTGTATTTCTGCAACTGAATCATAACAAAAAAGTAAATCTGACTAAAAAGTTTTCACGATGTATGGGACGCACGAACCGTGCAATGCGGTTCAAATAAGGGCGTATCACAGAATCGCGTAGCGATTCAAGAAGGTAGCCGT
>CANRZQ010000124.1 GCA_947644475.1 uncultured Muribaculaceae bacterium | reverse complement strand
CACATGATGCCGATGAAGCAGAGCAGGATGAACGGGCGGCCAAGCAGCCGGAGGCAGCTGGCCACGCTCGACACCTTGTCGGGGCGTTCTTCCTCAATGGGCGTCGCGCCAAGAATTGATACCGACAGCAGGCACACGGCGGCGTAGATGGGGAAGAGCACGCGCCATCCCAGGCCGAAGGTGGGCATAAGGGTTGTGGCTCCCCATGCGGCGATGATGGGGGCGAGGAACGATGCAATGGCTTTTACAAACTGGCCGAATGTGAGCGTAGAGGCCAATTTAGACGGGTGGATAAGATTGCTCACCAGAGGGTTGAGCGAGGTCTGCATCAAGGCGTTGCCGATGCCGAGGAGGGAGAAGGCAATGAGCATGAGGGTAAATCCGTCGCCGAAAAGAGGCAGCACGAGGGATGCGAGCGTGACAAAAAGGCTGACCATTACGGTTTTCTTGCGTCCGATCTTGTTCATAAGCAGGCCGGTGGGCACAGAGAAAATCAAGAACCAGAAGAATACCAGCGACGGGAACAGGTTAGCCTGCGAGTCGGTGAGGGCAAGGTCTTTCTGTACATAGTTCGATGCTGTGCCCACGAGGTCGACAAACCCCATGGCAAAAAAGCAAAGCATCACGGGCACAAGTTGGGCCAGTCCCGAGTTGGGTGTTGAGCGTTTGGAATTTAAGGCCATATCCATTTGAGAAATCAATTTGTAGCGTTAAGAGAAATCAATTTGTAGCGTTAAGAGAATAGATTTTCACGTTGTTGAGTTTGGCGCGGCCCCCTTGTGCCGATACAATGAGGTCGGTATAGGGATTTTCGGGGAATACAAGGTTGGTCATGGCAAATCGTCCGTTTGCGTCGAAGGCCTCGATTGAGCATCGGTCGATGAATATGCGCAGGGTGCCCTGAGCCTTTTTGTTGTGTGTGGGGGCTGTGGTCACTGCCGGGAAGTTGCGGCTGAACTTGGTGAGGCCGCTGGCTGTGCGGTCCATCGAGAACTCGCATTTTGCCACATCATATTTCATCACCACTTTCTCGCCTTTGTCGTTGGAGAGGGTGAATTCGAGGTCGTTGCAGTTCTTGGCCGAGTAGTCGATCACGATCTCGCATATGCCGTCGTTTTCTGCGGGGAGTTTGTAGTTGATGGCGTCTGCGCCAACGTTTGCAGCCGGGAAAGATGCGGCCTCGCCGCGCAGTGTCTCCACTTCGGCCGAGGGGCGCACTGAAAGGTAATATTCGCCGTCGGCATCTTTGAACAGGCCAAGGTCGCGGGGGAGGGTATTGGCCGAGCGGTATTGCATGGTGGGCACTTCGTTGGCATACTGCCAGTTGCTCATCCAGCCTATCACGGTGTGGCGTCCTTCGGGAGCGTTGCTCCAGCTCACTGTGGCGTAATGGTCTTTGCCGTAGTCCATCCATTTTGCCACGTGCGACGGAGTCTTGGTGGTGAATTTCTTGCCGTCGAAATCGCCGACAAAATATTGCGTGGCGCTTCCGCCGAAGGGGCCGCCGGGGTTGATGTTGCATACAAGCACCCATTTTTTCTGCTTGCTGCCCTCAACCTCGATTTCCATCAGGTCGGGACATTCCCACACGCCAAACTGGCTTCCGTATCCTTTTCCGAAACTGCTCTGATAGGTCCAGTCTTTGAGGTTGGGCGAGGTGTAGATCTGCATCTGCTGTTCGAGCGCGTCGGCCAGCACCATTACCCATTGCTGCGACGGCTCATGCCAGAACATGTTGGGGTCGCGTGCCTCACGCTGGTTGGGGATTATAGGGTTGCCGTTGAATTTGGTGAATGTAAGGCCGTTGTCGTGGCTGTACGCCAGGCTCTGTATCTGGCTTTTTCCGGCAGAGGTGTAAATAGCCACCACGGCATCTTTGCCAAAGCCGGCGGTGTTGTCCTTGTCGACAACCGAACTGCCGCTGAAAATGGAGCCGAGTCCGTCGGGGCGCAGCGCATCGTCGTGATGCTCCCAGTTTACAAGGTCGCCCGTCGAGGAGTGTCCCCATGTCATGTTCTGCCATTTCGAGCCGTAGGGATTGCGCTGGTAGTAAAGATGCCAGCGGCCGTCTTTGTAGAACATGCCGTTGGGGTCGTTCATCCATCCGTAAAGCGGAGTGTGGTGGTAGGCGGGACGGTATTTTTCGGTATTTGCGGTGTCGAAACTTCCGGCAGTCTTCATCTCGTCCCAGCATACAAATTCAGATGCCGAGCGGCTGTGGGTACGGTCTACCTCCGACACTATATTCAGAAGCACCTCGCCCTTGGCCAGATAAGGGGCCAGGTCGAAAGGCACGGAATAGTCGATATTGCTGTCGGCGAGGCGCACATAAAAAGTGTCTTCAACCTTTCCGTCGACAAGCACGTCGATTTTTGCGTCGGGCATCGACTCCTGCACGGGAATTATGAGCAGGCGCTCGTTGTCGCCCGTGATGCGTACGAGCGTATTATCCGAACCAAGCTGATGCACTTGCAGTCCGGCGGAGGCCGCAGAGGCGCTCCCGATGGCAATCACGGCGGCTAACGGCCGGATGTGTCTGCTTATATTTTTCATGAATATAGAGATTTATTTGATTTTGACGCAAAGATAGCATAAAAACGACGGCGAGTGTTAACACGGGCGGTTCACTCATTGCAACAAATGTTACATTGCAACAAAAATGGCATCATATGAAACAATCGTTCGTCAATATGTGGAGGCTTTTACAAAAATTAATTCATATCTTTGCATTGGAAAACTAATCGCAATCCATGAAACGCTTTTATCCGATAATTTACATTCTGATTGTGTCCCTGGCAATGTCGTTTTCGGGCTGCCGGCATGACCGTCCGATGCGCATCGGCGTGTCGCAATGCAGCGACGACGACTGGCGCAGGAAGATGAACGAGGAGATACTCCGCGAGGCAATGTTCCATGACAATATAGATGTGGAGATACGTTCGGCCGACGACAGCAACGAGCGTCAGATTGCCGACCTGAGATATTTCGTCGACAATGGCTTCGACATAATCGTGGCCGCTCCCAACGAAGCCGAGGCCCTCACTCCGATCATAAAGGAAATATACGACAGCGGAATCCCCGTTGTGCTGTTCGACCGCGACATCCACGGCGACTCGTACACCGCGTATCAAGGCGCGGATAATGCCGAGATTGGGCGATATGCCGCGATAAAGGCGCTGTCGTATGTCGGCGCCGGCGGCAAGGTGTTGGAAATCACTGGGCTTGAAGGCTCCACTCCGGCCGAGGAGCGCAAGCGGGGATTCGACACGCGCGCGGCCGCCGACGGTCTCGATATCATTGCCCGGGCCGACGGCAAATGGAATTATGAGGAAGCCCTGGCCAAAGTGGACTCGCTGCTCCGTATTCATCCCGACGCCGACCTGATTTACGCCCATAACGACCGCATGGCCATTGCCGCCCGCGATGCCGCCGACAAGCACGGCCTCGGCGACATTAAGATAATAGGTATCGACGCCGCGCCCAACATAGGCATAAAGGCGGTGGCCGATTCTGTGATCGACGCCACTTTTGTGTATCCCACCGAAGGCTACCAGTTGATACGCACAGCCACGGCGATACTCAACGGAAAGCCTTACGAAAGAACCACGCTCTTCCGCAATCCGATAATGGTCGACGCCGCCAATGCCGCCATCTTGCTGCGTCAGGACGAGGCCCTGCGCGGTGAGACGGAAAAGATAAACGTGCTGTCAGGCAAAATCGACGATTTCTGGAAACGCCACTCCTTGCAGACGGCAATCCTTTATGGCGCGTTTGTGATTCTGGTTCTCCTTGCCGTGGTGATTTTCCTGCTTATGCGCTCCTATTGGAGCAATCGCCGCCACCGTATCGAGGTGGAGAGGCGAAACTCCGAACTGGCCGGCCAGAAAGAGGAAATATCCCGGCTCTATCAGCAGTTGCAGGACGCTACACAGTCGAAACTCACATTCTTTACAAACGTAAGCCACGACCTGCGCACTCCGCTCACCCTCATCGCCGACCCCGTGGCGCAACTTGCCGCCGCGCCCAATCTCACCGGCGGCCAGCATACCCTGATGCAACTTGCCCACAAGAACGTGAAGATTCTCATGCGCCTTATAAACCAGATTCTCGACATACGCAAGTTCGATAACGGCCAGTTGAAACTCAAACTTGTAAACGCCAACATCGGAGCGCTGCTCGCCGAATGGACAGGCGCTTTCAGCAACGCGGCCCGCAAAAGGCATATCGACCTCTCGCTCGACATAGCCACTTCCGGAGATATGACCACGGCCGTGGATGTCGACAAAATGGAGCGTGTGGTATTCAACCTTATCTCAAATGCGTTCAAGTTCACTCCTGAAAATGGTAAAATATCAATATCGGCCGCTCACTCCGGCGGCAATATTATAATAAAGGTGTCGGACACCGGATGTGGCATCGCCTCTTCGGAAATAAGCCGTGTTTTCGACCGCTTTTTCAAAACCGATAATGTCAACCCCGAAGGCTCGGGCATAGGCCTTGCCCTCACCAAGGTGTTTGTCGAGATGCACTCAGGCTCGATTACTGTCGACAGCGCGGAAGGCCGTGGCACGGAATTCACGGTGGTGCTGCCTGTCACGCGTGTTGAGGAGGATGCCGCCGACATCCGTCCTGCCGCCGCGCATGCAGAAGAAGATATTGCCGAACTGGTCAGCCTCGACGCCGACAACACAGAGGTGAGGCCCGATGCTGAGGTTGTGCTCGTAATCGACGACAATCCCGACATATGCACCCTCGTGAAAAGCCTTTTATCCGACAAATACACCGTGATTCAGGCCAATTCCGGAGCCGACGGCATCCGCAAGGCATCTAAATACATCCCCGACCTGATAATTTGCGATGTGATGATGCCGGGCATCGACGGCTTCGAGACATGCCGCCGAATCAAGGACGAAGTGGTTACAAGCCACATCCCCGTGCTCCTGCTCACGGCATGTTCGCAAGATGTGGAGCGCACCGAAGGCTATCGGTGCGGCGCCGACGGATATATGTCGAAACCCTTCGACTCGCAGATGCTCGTGGTGCGCTGCGAGGCCCTGATGAAAAACCGCAGGAACATACTCGAATCCGCAGGCCGCGGAAAGCCCGATGGAGTGTCGCGCCCAGCGGCCCCGTCGACATCGGTGTCGGCTGTGTCGAACAAGGACATCGACGATGAGTTCTACACCCGTTTCATGGCTGTGGTCGAGGCCGAAATCGGCAACGCCGAAATCACCGTCGAGGATTTTGCCGACCGTCTTGGCCTGAGCCGCGTGCAGATGTACCGCAAGATAAAGGCTCTCACCAACTATTCGCCCACCGAGATTCTGCGCAACGTCCGCCTCAAACGAGCCTCCGTGCTGCTGAAAACCACCTCCGACACCGTCTCCGAGATTTGCTACAAAGTGGGATTTGCCACTCCGAGTTATTTCACCAAATGCTACCGTGAATATTTCGGCGAGTCGCCCTCCGACACCCAGGCCCGCACAAGCAAGGCCAAAGACTGAGCCACAAATATAGAGATTGTCGCAACGCGACAATCTTTTAAGGGTATGTCAAAAAGGCGGTTTATGCCGATTTTGTAGGGACGTACGGCTCGTGCGTCCGCAGATGAATAATTCACTATCAATTAAATATCACTGTTATTTCCCGGACGCACGGGCCGTGCGTCCCTACCCTTGGTATTTTTACACAGCCTCGAGAGACTGTGGCTCCGGCACAGCGGGGTTTCGTTACAAAGGATGCAAGAATGGTAACGTGAACGATATGTTGCAGTCGATGCAACATACGTAATATATATGATTTATAAAGAGATGTTAATTTTGCGACGTGATTCCACACGCTGATACCGGAAAAATTAATCAACCCAAATTTATAAATCATGACAAAACCATTTTTTGCGTTTCTGCTGGCACTGATGATGTCTGTGTGCGCTTTCGCCCAGAATATCACCGTGCATGGAACGGTGGTCTCGAAGACAGATGGCGAGCCTCTGATAGGCGCGTCGGTCCGTTCCGAAGTTCTAAACATCGGTGTTTCCACCGACATTGACGGAAATTTCATTATTAAAGTACCTGAGGGCACAGAACTCACCGTAAGTTACGTCGGATTCAAGCCTGCTTCTTTCGCAGCACAGCCCCAAATGACTATCGAACTGGTAGAAGACTCCGAACTCCTCGACGAAGTTGTGGTCGTAGGTTATCAGACCGTGCGCAAGGCCGACCTCACAGGCGCCGTGGCCGTGATGAACATGAAAGAGCCTTTGAGCGAGAACTCCGGCAACATTATGAACTCGATGGCCGGCAAACTCCCGGGCGTGAACGTAGTGCCCGACGCTGCTCCCGGCGGCACCGGCTCGATTCGCGTCCGCGGTATGTCCACGGCTAACTCGAGCAACGACCCCCTATATATCATTGACGGCGTTCCCACCGACAATATCAACTGCATCAACCCCTCCGACATCGAGACAATGCAGGTGCTTAAAGACGCCGCCTCCGCCTCAATCTACGGCTCGCGTGCCGCAAACGGCGTTGTGGTCATCACCACAAAGCAGGGCAAAGGCGACCGCATGACTATCAATGTGAACTATGCCGCCAGCGCCCAGACAATAGCAAAACGCTACGACCTGCTCAACGCCGAGCAATGGGGCGTGGCTTATTGGGCTGCCTCCAAAAACGCCAACCTTCGTCCCTCTCACGTGCTCTACGGCAACGGCGAGACTCCCGTGCTGCAACCTTACCTCAACGGAAACACCAATTACCCCACCGCCAACACCGACTGGCAGGACCAGGTTTATCAAACCGCATGGACCAACAACCTCACCGCTTCTATCTCCAACAACACCGAGAAAGGCTCCGTGATGTTCTCGGCCAACTACATCAACCAGAACGGTAACATCAAATCGTCGTTCTACGAACGCTACTCCGCACGTATCAACTCACGCTACGATTTCAACAAATATATCACCGTAGGCGAAAACCTCATGGTGGCCCGCTGGACCAACCGTGGCGTTGACGTGGCCGGCGACCGCGGTATTCCCTTCTCGGCCATCGCCATGCTCCCCGCCCTCCCCGTCACCGGCCTCAACGGCGAATGGACACGTCCCAAGGAATTCAACATCAACGACCTTGCAAACCCCATGCAGGTTATCTCCAACTCCAAGGACAACAACCTCTCGTCGTGGCGAATCCTCGGCAACGCCTACCTCGAGGTGAAGCCCATCGACGGCCTCTCGCTCAAAACCAACATCGGTATCGAGCACAGCCAGTACTTCAACACCACCCTCGGCCGTGCTATCAATCCCGGCGACGTCAACAGCGTGTCGAGCGTCTACGGACAGGGCGACACCTGGACCTGGACCAACACAGCCAACTATAACAAGACCTTCGCTCAGGACCACCACCTCACCGTGCTCCTCGGCACCGAGGCCATCGGCTACACATTCAAAGACCTCTCCGCATCGCGCGAAGGCTATGAATTCGAAGACCCCGACTTCATGCAGGTAGGTTCCGGCACAGGCGACCGCAACAACGGCGGCGGCAAGACTCAATGGTCGGTATTCTCGCTCTTCGGCAAAATCGACTACAACTATGCCGACCGTTACCTTGCCTCGTTCACCATCCGCCGCGACGAGAACTCCCGCTTTGCAAAAGGCAACCGCTCCGGCGTGTTCCCCGCATTCTCCCTCGCATGGCGTCCCTCGCAGGAAGAATTCATCCCCAAGAACGAAATCC
>CANRZQ010000123.1 GCA_947644475.1 uncultured Muribaculaceae bacterium | reverse complement strand
GATTTGAATACCGCCCCGGCTACGCCCCCTCCTCCACCGGCAACGACGACCTCAAATGGGAGACTTCCGAGCAGACCAACATCGGCGTCGACGCCCGCCTGCTCAATGGCCGACTGACATTTACCGCCGACTGGTTCAACAAAGAAACCAAAGACCTTATCGTGACCGGCATCACACCCTCCACCGTGGTGGGCAACACTGCATCGCCCGTCAACGCCGGCAACATCACCAACAAGGGCTTCGAATTTGAACTCGGCTGGACCGACCGCATCGGCGACTTCGGTTACAGCGTACGAGGCAACATCGCCACCCTCCGCAACAAAGTGACCTACATTCACGAGACCCTCAACGCCATCGACGGCGCCACATTCCACACCTACGGAGCCATCACCCGCTTCGAGAAAGGACACCCGGCATGGTACTTCTACGGCTATGAATTTGCAGGAATCAACCCCGAGACCGGCGACCCCACATTTGTCGACCGCAACAACGACGGCTCCATCACCGACGCCGACAAGACCGAAATCGGCAAAGGCATGCCCGACTTCACCTACGGCCTTACCCTTACCGCCAACTGGAAGGGCCTCGACCTTATCGTGTTCGGCGCAGGCTCGCAGGGCAACGACATCTACTGCTGCCTCAACCGCTCCGACTTCACCCTCAACAAACTCACCTACTTCACCGAGGACCGCTGGCGTCCCAACCACACCAACGGCTCGATGCCCGCAGCCGGCGCTGCCGAAATGGATAAATTCATGACCTCGACGGCTTCCGTGTTCGACGGCTCCTACTTCAAAATCAAGCAAATCCAACTGGGCTACACCATCCCGCAGAACTGGACCCGCAAGGCATTCATCGACAACCTGCGCGTCTACTGCTCGCTTGAAGACTTCTTCACATTCACCAAATACAAAGGCTTCGATCCCGAAGTCACCGGCGTAGGCTCGGCCCTCGGCGTCGACAAGGGCTCGTATCCCAACGCCAAGAAAGTTGTAGTAGGCCTCAATGTCACATTCTAATCAAAATCAGACCCATGAAAAAAATATTTAAATATGCACTTATCGGAGCCGTAGCCGCTGGTCTGGCTTCTTGCGAGGATAAACTCGACATCAAGCAGCACGGTGTGCTCAACTACGATACATATTACCAGACCGACGAGGAGGCCGAATCGGCCGCCACAGCCATGTACCTGCAAATGCGCGGGCTCGCCTACAATTACACCCTGGGCAAAAACATGCTCACCGACGACTTCTGGGCTGGAGGCGCCCAGCGCAACGACAACGCCGACCTCGAGCAACTCAACGAGTTCACATTCGGTACCGACCAAAATTTCCTCGAAGGCATGTTCTCCGGCTACTACGGCCTCATTTACAAAGCCAACGTGGTGCTCGGCCACGTTGCCGAAGACACCGAGGCTATGCGCCGCGCACGCGCCGAGGCAAAGGTGTTCCGCGCCTGGGCTTACTTCGATCTCATCACAATGTGGGGCAATCCGCCGCTGGTCGACCACGAACTGTCGTCCTCCGAATATTCCCAGCCCAACGGCAAGACAGAGGAACTCTGGGGCCTGGTAGAAAAAGACCTCAACGAGGCCATCAATTCGGGCTGCCTCACAGAAAAAGCATCTGTAAACGACTCCGAGACATGGCGCGTGACCAAGCAGTATGCCCAGGCCATCCTCGGCAAGGCTTACCTCTGGCAAGGAAAGGCCAAGGAAGCAGCCGAGCAATTCGACAATGTGGTGAAATCGGGCCTCTACCGCCTTTTCGACGGCGAATATGAGAATATCTGGGGCTACAACTACAAACGCCACTGCGAATCGATGTTCGAATCCAGCCGCGTCAACGACCCCAACAACGAATGGGACAACTACGACTTCATGTATGTGATGCTGAACTGGCGCACCGATCGCCTAAACCTCGGCAATCCCAATATTATATACTCAAACGGATGGGGATTCCTCGTGCCTCAGAAAAATCTTTATGACGATTTCGTGGCTACCGAAGGCACTGATGGATATCGCCTCACACAGACAATGAAGACTTATCCCCAGATTGCCGATATGGGCATAACCATACAGACCGGTCAGACCATGATCAACGAAGGTCTCTTCATGTGGAAATGGCGCTACGAACCCGAGGCCGCCGGCTTTATGGGCATGGTATGCCACCAAAATGCACGCTGGATGCGCTATGCCGAAGTGCTCCTGCTCGGCGCAGAGGCTCATCTCGCCGACGGAAACTCGGGGCAGGCTCTAAAATACATCAACGAAGTGCGCGACCGCGCCCGGCTTGCTCCGCTTGCTTCCGTATCGCTCACCGACATCCAGAATGAGAAGCGTCTCGAACTCGTGGGCGAAGGCACCCGCTATCAGGACATGATCCGCTGGGGCATCGCCGCCGACCGCCTCAAATCACAGGGCGAGAAATGCCCTATGCTCGACTCAAACGGCAACGTCAAATACACCACCTACAACAAGGATGCGTCTAAATTCGGCTTCAAGACCGGCAAACACGAACTTCTGCCCTACCCCGGCACCGAAATCCGCCTCAACCCCAACATCAAACAGAATCCCGGCTGGTAATAATGCACAATGCACGATTCACAATGCACAATTAGACTTTAATCAACATGAAACTGTATAAATATATAGCAATGGCGTCTGTGGCATTATTTGCCGCAGCCTGCACCGAGGATGCCCTCGACGACCTCTCGGGCATATATCCCGCACCGGCCGTCACCACTTACACCGCCGCCACCGACAATGGCGTGACAAAGGACGGCACAAAGCGCATCTTCGACGTTACGTTCACCGGCACAGCCGGCGAAACGCTAAACATGAAATTTGTTGGCGACGCATATTTCCTCCACGCCGCCGCATTCTCCCCCTCCGATGCCGCCTCGGCAAAGAAAGGCAACTACATCGTGGGCGCGGGCGGCTCCACCTACAACTCGCAGGCCATCACCGACGGCGTGGCCACCATAGCCAAGGACGGCGACAACTACACCATCAGCGGCACACTCTGGCTGGCCGACGGCTCGGCCATTCGCCTTGGAGGCGGAGGCACTCTCGTCTATGAGGCCGACCCCGAGGCCGTGGCCCTGACCAAAGTTCTGTCATTCGCCGACAACCGCGCCAACGGCACCAACTCGCTCTCTATCCAATTGGCCACTGCCGGTGTAGAGACCTTCTTCGACCCCAACACCTACCAGACGGCCTACCTCGGCACAGGCAATTATCTTGCCGTTGACTTCTACTCGGCCGACGGCACCCTCGCCCCGGGCACATACTCCCCCGCTGCCGACGCCTCGGCTGAATTCACCTACGTGAAAGGCTGGGATCCCGGCGACCTCTGGGGCATCGGCATGGTATTCACCAACTGGGGCACATGCTGGTGGACCGTCGACGAAGGCGTCACCTCGGCCGTGCATATCGAGTCGGGCGACATCACCGTCAAGAAATCGGGCAACGTATACACCATCTCCTACAATCAGGACGGCATTTTCTTCGAATTCAAAGGCGAGATTCCGCAACTCAGCCAGGGTGGCGGCGACGAACCCGGCCCGGGCGTTGAATACATCGAACTCTCCAACTGCTTCGTGGCTCAGAACAATGTGGCCAACGGCGGAAACTCCGTTACCTTGAAAATCGCCGACGCCAACATCAACCCCACATATGTGGCCGAAGCCTGGAGCTGGACCTATGCGGGAACGGGCAACTATCTCTCGCTCGACATCTACTCGGCCGACGGCTCCATCGCCGAAGGCACCTACACGGCCGCTCCCAACCAATCGCTCGGCGCAGGCAACTTCGCCATGGGCTACGACACCGAGATGTGGGGCATGCCCATGCTCAACTGGGGCTCGTGCTGGTTCACCGTGACCGACGGACAGGAAGCCGGGCAGCACATCGAGGACGGAACTCTCACCGTGACCCGCGCAGGCTCCGACTATGTGATAACCCTCGAAAGCACCGTAGCCAATGCCCGCTATACCGGCGCGGTAAACATCCAGTAAGATGAATCTGAAATTTATTTCAATATACTTTGCAACCGCTCTCGCTCTCGCCGGCTGTGGCTCTTCAGCCGGCGAAGAGCCGGAGCCTCCCGTCCCCCCCTACGTGCCAAAGGAAAAGCCCTCCGACACGGTTCTTGCCGACTGCAAACTTGCGAGCAAGGTGCTCGGAGGCCGGCAACTCTACACCGTCTATCTTCCCGAAGGCTGGGACGATGCCAAGACCTATCCCGTGCTATATATCCTGCACGGAGCCGAAGGCGGAAACAACGACTGGTTCGACGGCGGCAAAATCCACGAGCAGGTCAGGGAATACGGAGCGGACATAGTAGTGGTGTCGCCAAACTGCACTGTCGACGGCAAAAACCTTTTCTATTGCAACGGCTATCAGGGCGACGCGCAATACATGACATATTTTTTCAATGAATTTCTCCCCGAAGTTGAAAAAACCTACAACATAGGAGGAAGCCGGGAACGCCGAATGGTGGCCGGACTGTCGATGGGAGGATACGGCTCACTCTACTACGGCTCGCTCCATCCGGAGATGTTCTGCTGCGTCTACGCCTGCTCCCCGGCCACATCAATACCGGGCACGCCTAACATCATGAATCTTTGGTACACAGACGCGCAGAAAGGCACTCCGCTGCCCGACACCACGATAGAAATCGGCTCGGAAGACTTCTTGATTTCCTCCGCCCGCACGTTCCACAACTTCCTTACAGAAAAAGACATCGCCCATAATTACATAGAACGCTCCGGCTCCCACGACTGGCCTTTCTGGCAAGCATGCGCGCCGAAAATTGTAAAAAAGGCGACAGAAGTGTTATCAAAGCCATAAACACGGTGTGATTAAAATAAATTTAGTATCTTTGTAGACGTTTCTTCTGCAACCTGAAAAATCATTTATAATCACACATTTCAATCCATTTACCAATGAAAAAAGTAATCAATCTTATTTTCGCGGGTACGGTAGCCACTACGGCAATGGCGCAAGCCATGTCGCCGGCCATTCCGTATGATGCCGAAATCGAAGCCAAGGTGCAGGCTCAACTGGCCAAGATGACCACCGAGGAGAAAATCGGCCAGATGACCGAACTCGCCATCGACCTCTTCGGCCGTATCAACCCCGCCACAGGCAAATTTGAGATGAATCCCGAGGCTGTGGACATGATCATCTCCAAATTCAAGGTAGGCTCCATCCTCAACGCTCCCGGCCAGGCCCTGCCCCCCGAAGAATGGTACGGAATCATCAAGGCTTTCAACGACAAGTCGGTTGAGGTGATGGGCATCCCCACCATCTACGGCCTCGACCAGAACCACGGCACCACCTACACACGCGGAGGCATCCTCTTCCCGCAGAACATAAACGTGGCCGCTTCGTTCAACAAGGACATGGCACGCGAGGCAGCGTCCATCACGGCATATGAGACACGCGCAGGCAACTGCCCCTGGACCTACTCGCCCACCCTCGACATGGGCCGCGACCCCCGCTGGAGCCGCCAATGGGAAAACTTTGGCGAAGACCCCCTCGTAAATGCAGAAATGGGTGTCGCACAGGTAAAAGGCTTCCAGGGAGACGACCCCAACAATATCGGCCCCAACAATATCGCATCCTGCGTGAAGCACTACATGGGCTACTCCGCGCCTTTCTCGGGCAAGGACCGCACTCCGGCCTTCATCTCGCCCCAGGACCTGCGTGAGAAATATTTCGCGCCCTATCTCGCCGCAATCCGCGCCGGCGCGCTCTCAATCATGGTGAACTCCGCATCGGTCAACGGCATGCCCGTACACGCCAATGCCGAACTCCTCACCAAATGGCTCAAAGAAGACCTCAACTGGGACGGCATGATCGTGACCGACTGGGCCGACATCAACAACCTTTTCCAACGCGAGAAAGTGGCCAAGGACAAGAAAGAGGCTATCGCTATCGCCATCAATGCCGGTATCGACATGACGATGGACCCCTACGACCCCACGTTCTGCACAACCCTTAAAGAACTCGTCGACGAAGGCACCGTGTCGATGGACCGCATCAACGACGCCGCTGCCCGCGTGCTCCGCATGAAATACCGCCTCGGCCTGTTCGACAAGCCCAACACCTGCTACAAGGATTATCCCGACTTCGACTCCAAGGCTCACCGCGCCACCGCTCTCAAAGCCGCCGAGGAATCTATGGTGCTCCTAAAAAACAACGACAACATCCTTCCCCTCAAAAAAGGAACAAAGATTCTTGTCACAGGCCCCAACGGCGACTCCATGCGCTCGCTCAACGGCGGCTGGTCCTACTCCTGGCAGGGCAACCTCGCCAACGAGATGGCCACCGAATTCAACACCATCTACGAGGCCCTTCAAGCCAAATTCGGCAAAAAGAACGTGAAATACGTTCCCGGCGTGACCTACGACGAAAAAGGCGCATACTGGGCTGAAAACCCGGCCGACTACGCTTCGGCCGTGGCCGCTGCCAAAGATGCCGACGTGATTGTGGCCTGCATCGGCGAGAACTCCTACTGCGAGACCCCCGGCAACCTCACCGACCTCACCCTCTCGCGCCAGCAACTCGACCTGGTGAAGGCTCTGGCCGAGACCGGCAAGCCCATCGTGCTTGTGCTCAACGAAGGCCGCCCGCGCCTCATCACCGAGATTGAGCCTCTGGCCAACGCTGTCGTCGACATCCTCCTGCCCGGCAACCTCGGCGGCGACGCCCTCGCCAACCTCATGGCCGGCGACGCCAACTTCTCAGGCAAGATGCCCATCACCTATCCCAAGGAAATTAACTCGCTCATCACCTACGACTACAAAGTTTCCGAACAAGTCGGCACCATGGAAGGCGCATACGACTACAACGCCCAGGTGGCATGGCTCTGGCCCTTCGGCTACGGACTGTCATACACCACCTTCGACTATTCCAACCTCCGCACCGACAAATCTTCATTCGGCCCCGACGACACTATCACCGTTTCTGTCGACGTGACCAACACCGGCAACCGTGCCGGCAAAGAGGCCGTCCTTCTCTACTCGTCCGACCTCATCGCCTCTCAGGTGCCCGACAACCGCCGCCTGCGCGCTTTCGACAAAATCGAACTCGCTCCCGGCGAAACAAAGACCGTGACATTCACTCTCCCCGCTTCCGACCTCGCCTTTGCCGACTACCACGGCAACTGGGTGCTCGAAGCCGGCGACTTCAACCTCTCCGCAGGCAACCAAATTGCCAAGGTGACTTGCAACGAGACCCGCCGATACACCACACCTAACAAATAATTCACCTTACGCCTCGATTTAAATCGATATAATTCGGTTTATCTCGATTTAAATCGAGGCTTTTTTCACTAATCATCATGAAATTAAAGGCTCTTGTTTTTTCTATCGTAACGCCTCTGCTGGCTTTCGCCTCCAACCCCTCGGCCATGACACGCCAAGGAGCCGTGAAAGGCGTAGAGGAAAACGGCATTTCCGTATTCAAAGGCGTGCCCTATGCCCAGCCTCCCGTAGGCCCGCTGCGCTGGCGCCTCCCGCAAGAGCCTCTCAACCATGCCGACACCCTCGACTGCACACGCTTCGGCGCAGCCTCCCTGCAAGCCGACCGCACTCCCGACACATTCTACTGGAAAGAATTTTATCAGGACGGCGACCCGCAACGAAGCGAAGACTGCCTTTATCTCAACATATGGACTCCAAGTGCCGACTCAGCACGACGTCCCGTGATTCTATGGATTCACGGCGGAGCATACACCGGAGGCTTCGGACACGAAATTGAATTCGACGGCCAAGCCTTTGCCGGGCAAGACGTGATTCTCGTCACCATAAACTATCGCCTCGGCATGCTCGGATC
>CANRZQ010000122.1 GCA_947644475.1 uncultured Muribaculaceae bacterium | reverse complement strand
ATCCCACCCTCATGGCCGTTGACATCCTCATCCAGAAAGCCACCCTCGTGCCAGTGGGCAAAGACCAGGAGCAGCACCTCGAGCTCACCCGCCGCTTCGCCCGCCGCTTCAACTCCTTCTACGGCGTCGACCTCTTCCCCGAACCGCAGAACTTCAACTTCGGCGCCGCCGCCGTGAAAGTGCCCGGCCTCGACGGCTCCGGCAAAATGGGCAAGTCGGAAGGCAACTGCATCTACCTTGTCGACGAGCCAAAGGCACTGCGCAAGAAAGTGATGAAAGCTGTCACCGACGAAGGACCCAAAGAGCCCAACCAGCCCATATCCGAGCCGGTGGCCAACCTCATCAACCTGCTTGAACTCACCGGCGCCGCCGACCTCGCCGCTCAGTACCGCAGCGCCTACGCCGACTGCACCGTGCGTTACGGCGACATCAAAAAAGACCTCGCCGAAGCCATCCTCGGCATCACCACACCAATCCGCGACCGCGTCAACGACATCCTCGCCGACGAGGACTACCTCCGCCGCGTCGTAAGCCAAGGCGCAGAGCGCGCCCGCGAGCGCGCCGCCGCCACTCTCGCCGAGGTGCGCCGCGTCATGGGCATCCGCGGCTTCTGATAAAGCCTCCTGAAAAAAGAAATAGGGCTGCATAGGATTCATAGGAAGCCTATGCAGCCTATGTTTATATTGACAAATTATGGCGCAGAACTAATTTGTAAATAATTTGTTGAGAAATAATTGAGGGGTAAAGACGGCGGTTCGCAAAAAATTTGCTACCTTTGCAAGAAATTATCAAAACGAATTATGGAAATTACCGGTAAAATAATACAGGCGTTCCCCGAGCAGTCGGGCACATCCAAGGCAGGCAACCCCTGGAAAAAGCGCGAATATGTGCTTGAAACCATCGAGACATATCCCAAGAAAGTTTTCTTCGACTTTTTCGGCGACCGCGCCGACCAGTATCCCCTCACCGTTGGCCAGGAGATTAAACTTTATTTCGACATCAACTCGCGCGAATACAACGGCCGCTGGTTTGTGTCTATCTCCGGCTGGAAAGCCGAGCCGGCCAATGCAGCCGCTCCTGCCGGCGCCGACCCGATGGCCGCCCCGGGCGCAATACCCCCGCCTCCCGCCGCCGTGAACCCCTTTGCCGCTCAGCCCGCCGCTCCCGGCTCGATTCCTCCCCCTCCGGCAGCCGAGCCTACCGACGACCTCCCTTTCTGACACAAATTTAAATAAATATACAATGGGTAAAAAAGCTCTTCTTATGATATTGGACGGCTGGGGCATCGGCGACGGCTCCCGCTCCGACGTGATCGCCCAGACTCCCACGCCCCGCTGGGACGCCCTGCTGGCTAAATATCCCCACTCGCAGTTGCAGGCCTCCGGCGAAAATGTAGGCTTGCCCGACGGCCAGATGGGCAACTCTGAGGTGGGCCACCTCAACATCGGCGCCGGCCGTGTCCTCTACCAGGACCTCGTGAAAATCAACAAGGCCATCGCCGACGGCTCAATCCTCGAGAACGCCCAGATTAAGAACGCATACGAATACGCCCAGCGCACCGGCAAAGGCCTCCACCTCATGGGCCTTACATCTACGGGCGGCGTGCACTCATCGTTTGAGCATATCACGGCCCTGGTAGACATTGCCAACCATTACGGCCTCAAAAATGTGTTCCTCCACTGCTTCATGGACGGCCGCGACACCGACCCGCGCTCAGGCAAGGGCTTCATCGAACGCCTCACCGACCATTGCGCCGCCACCACAGGCACAATAGCATCCATCATCGGCCGCTACTATGCCATGGACCGCGACAAACGCTGGGAGCGCGTCAAGACCGCCTACGACCTGCTCGTAGAGGGCAAAGGCACACAGGCCACCGACATGGTAGCCGCAATGCAGGCATCATACGACGCCGACGTGACCGACGAATTCATCCTCCCCATCAACAACTCCACCGTCGACGGCACCATCAAGGAAGGCGACGTGGTGATATTCTTCAACTACCGCAACGACCGCGCAAAGGAACTCACCATCGTGCTCACGCAGCACGACATGCCCGACCAAGGCATGCACACCATCCCCGACCTGCAATACTATTGCATGACACCGTACGACTCGTCGTTTACCGGCGTGCATATCCTCTTCGACAAGGAAAACGTCGACAACACCCTCGGAGAATACCTCTCCAACTCCGGCAAGAAGCAACTTCACATCGCCGAGACCGAAAAGTATGCCCACGTGACATTCTTCTTCAACGGCGGCCGTGAAAAGGAATTCCCCGGCGAGGACCGTATCCTCGTGGCATCGCCCAAAGTAGCCACCTACGACCTCAAGCCCGAGATGAGCGCCTTTGAGGTGAAAGACAAACTTGTCGAGGCCATCAACTCCGAGAAATACGACTTCATAGTAGTCAACTTCGCCAACGGCGACATGGTGGGTCATACTGGCGTGTACGAGGCAATCGAAAAAGCCGTCAAGACCGTCGACCAGTGCGTGGGCGAGGTAATCGACGCCGTAAACGCCCATGACTACGAGGCCATAATAATCGCCGACCACGGCAACTGCGACAACGCCGTAAATGCCGACGGCACTCCCAACACAGCGCACTCGCTCAACCCCGTGCCCTGCGTCTACGTGACCTCCGACACCGCCGCACGCATCAGCAACGGCATCCTTGCCGACGTGGCCCCCACAATCCTCCACATCATGGATCTCCCGCAGCCCGCCGAAATGACAGGCCGCAATCTCATCGAAGGTTAACCTTACGCTGCCGCCGGCCCGATGGCTTCCATCCTGAGCGACATCATCGGCGGACTCGCCTCCGCGGCGTTTCCGCGGCTCTGCCCGATATGCCGGCGTCCTCTCCTCCATGACGAACACCTGATGTGCCTGCACTGCCTGCTCGACATGCCGCGCACCCACATCACCGACTTTGAATTTAACACCATCCACTCGCGGCTCGCGCACCACACACCGGTAGCGCGAGCCGTCGCGTGGTATCTCTACGACAAGACATCGCCCTACGCCCGTCTTATTGTGCAAGGCAAATACGGCATGCGCATGCGTCAGTGCCGCGCCCTCGGATCCATGATGGCCAGCGAGATGCAGTCCACAGGCTTCTTCGACGGCATCGACGCCCTCGTGCCCGTGCCCCTGCATTGGAAGAAACGGCTCTCGCGCGGCTACAACCAGACCGAGGAGATAGCGCGTGGAATATCTGCCGTGACCGGCATCCCCATTGTCGCCGGCCTGCGCGCTGTCCGCAGCCACGGCGTGCAGTCGCGCCACAACGCCGCCGAGCGTGCCGCCGCCCTCGCCGGCACATTCCGCGCCATCCACACAGACAGTTTAAGCGGCCGCCACGTCCTAATCGTCGACGACCTCATCACCACCGGCGCCACCATCTCCGAATCCCTCCGCGCCCTCTCCGCCGCCTCCCCCTCGGCCCTGTCGGTGCTCGCCCTTGGCCTCACACGCTAAGAGTCGGAAGTATTGCAGCGCGGACTGTGCGTCCCTGCACAAAAGGCATAATCGCCGGCGCGATTATGCCTTTATAGACGTATGATTCTGTTCGGGGGCCTTGGCCCGCGCTATAATATTTGTCTGCTTGCCATTACGGGTTGTCCTGTTTTTTGGCTGTGTCGCGCTTGTCCCAGGCGGGGTGGGCGGGGTCTTCGGCCACGAGGGCTTCTTCGAGGCTGATGCCGAGGGCGCAGGCGAGCATGCGGCCGTAGCCGGGGTCGGCGTTGTGGCACGCGCGCACATGTCGCTGCTTGATGAACAGGGGCACGTCTTTCATCTGTGCGGCTGTGTTGTCGCATGTGGCCTTTTGGTCGTCGGCGCTCATGAGCCGCCATAGTTTTCCGGGCTGGGTGTAGTAATCGTCGTCGTATTCGCGCTCATCGTAGTCGTAGATGTCGCCTTGCGATTGCAGGGGTGGCTCTTTGAGCGAGGGGGTGTCGCTCCATTCGCCGTCGCTGTTGGGCTCGTATGCCACGGTGGAGCCATAGTTGCCGTCGGTGCGCATTTGGCCGTCGCGGTGGTAGGCGTGGAAGGGGCATCTGGGGCGGTTTACGGGAATGAGGTTGTGGTTTACGCCCAGGCGGTAGCGTTGTGCGTCGCCATATGAGAAAAGCCGTCCCTGGAGCATCTTGTCGGGCGAGAATCCGATGCCGTCGACGATATTCGTGGGGTTGAAGGCGGCCTGTTCTATCTCGGCAAAGAAATTGTCGGGGTTGCGGTTGAGATCGAGTATGCCTACGTCGCGCAGCGGAAAGTCTTTGTGATACCAAACTTTTGTGAGGTCGAACGGATTTATGTGGTATTCCCTTGCCTGGTCTTCGGTCATGAGTTGCACTTGCAGTTTCCACCTTGGGAAGTCGCCGCGCTCGATAGCGTCGAAGAGGTCGCGCTGGTGCGACTCGCGGTCCTTTGCAATAATGGCCTCGGCCTCGCTGTCGGTGAGGTTCTTTATGCCTTGGAGGGTGATGAAGTGGAATTTCACCCATGTGCGCTTGTTGTCCTTGTTGATGAAACTGTATGTGTGGCTTCCGAATCCGTGCATGTTGCGGAACGACGCGGGTATGCCTCGCGGCGACATGGTGATGGTGATCTGGTGCAACGCCTCGGGGAGGAGGGTCCAGAAATCCCAGTTCCCTTTTGGGCTGCGCATGCCTGTGCGCGGGTCGCGTTTGATGGCATGGTTGAGGTCGGGGAATTTGAGCGGGTCGCGGAGAAAGAACACGGGAGTGTTGTTTCCGACGAGGTCCCAGTTGCCTTCGTCGGTATAGAATTTCATTGCGAAACCGCGGATGTCGCGTTCGGCGTCGGCTGCTCCTCGCTCGCCGGCCACGGTGGAAAACCGCACCAGGCAAGGAGTCTGCTTTCCCACTTCGGCGAAAATTGAGGCGCGGGTGAATTCGGTGATGTCATGTGTGACGGTAAACGTTCCGAAGGCTCCGGAGCCTTTGGCGTGCATGCGCCGCTCGGGGATTACCTCACGGTCGAAGTGAGCCAGTTTTTCAAGGAACCAGGGGTTCTGGAGAGTCATCGGTCCGCGCGGTCCGGCGGTGCGGACATTTTGGTTGTCGGCGATCGGGCGGCCGTTTTCTGCGGTCAGTCTTTTCTTATCCATACAATCGTTATAAATTTGTGTTTTCAACGTAATGTATAACAATGCCGGGCGCAGAAGTGTTTGGCGCGGGTGCCCGTAATTGAAAGTTTGATGAAGTGCACGTCGTTTTTAGGCGTAGTCTTACTTTTTCGGGTTCTTTTCTTGGTTTAGTGCGATTTTTAATTTATCTTTGCCGTGAAAATCGAAACCATCTTAACACATAATGCCTTAGATCGCATACTCTCAGATTTTTTATATTTACTATATATTATGGCAGAAAACAAAGAATTACTGTTCGACATGTTCCCCGGAATCTCTACCGAGGAATGGAGAGCAAAGGTTGAGGCCGACCTCAAAGGTGCGGATTTCAACAAAAAGCTCGTGTGGCGGACTAACGAAGGCTTCAACGTCCAGCCGATGTACCGCGCAGAGGACATAGCCGGCCTTCACACCACCGACTCGCTTCCCGGCGAATACCCCTACGTGCGCGGCACCCGCGCCGCCAACGACTGGTTTGTGCGCCAGGACATCGTGGCCGACTCCGCAGAGGAAGCCAACGCTCTGGCTCTCGACGTGCTTGGCAAAGGCGTGACCTCGCTCGGATTTGCTATCGACGAACCCACGGCCGAGAACGTGGCTGCATATCTCAAAGGCATCGACATCAAGACAGTCGAGGTGAATTTCACCGTATGCCCCCGTCATGCCCTCGAACTTGCCGGTGCGCTTGTCGACTACATCAAGGCCGCCGGCGCAGAAAAAGAGTTCCGCGGCTCCATCGACTATAATCCTCTCCGCCCTGCCTTGAAGCATGGCAAGAAAATACCCGCATGGGCTGTCGGCACCGCCAAGGAATTGGTGGAGAAGGCCGCTTGTGTGCCCGGGCTGAAAGTGCTGTCGGTGAACTCCGACGTGCTCTGCAACGCCGGCGCATATATCTTCCAGGAACTCGGCTATGCCCTGGCATGGGGTGCCGAATGGATTGCCGCCCTCACCGACAAAGGCCTCACGGTCGATGAAGTGGCCTCGCGCATCAAATTCAACATGGGCATTTCCTCCAACTATTTCATGGAACTTGCCAAATTCCGCGCCGCCCGCATGCTATGGGCTCAGATTGTTGAGAAATTCGAGCCCAAGGACATCAACGTGGCCAAGATGCACCAGCACGCCACCACCTCGCGCTTCAACCAGACAATCTACGACGCTCACGTCAACCTGCTCCGCAGCCAGACCGAGACCATGTCGGCCGCCCTTGCAGGCGTCGACTCAATCGCCGTTACGCCTTTCGACGCTCCCTACAAGCGTCCCGACGCATTCTCAGAGCGCATCGCCCGCAACCAGCAGCTGCTCCTCAAAGAAGAAAGCCACCTCGACAAGGTGGTCGACCCTGCCGGCGGTTCCTACTATGTAGAGACCCTCACCGTGTCTATCGCCAACGAGGCATGGAAACTCTTCCTCGAAGTTGAAGGCGAAGGCGGATTCTTCGCATCGGTCGACGAAGGCAAGGTGCAGGCAGCCGTTAACGCATCGTGCGACAAGCGTCACACCGACGTTGCCCGCCGCAAGGAAATCCTCCTCGGCACCAACCAGTTCCCCAACATCAACGAGATGGCCGCCTCGAAAATCGAGAACCATGGCGGATGCTCCTGCTCGTGCCACCACGACAGCGAGGAAAAATGCGAAGGCGAGGGCCAAGGCCTGTCGATGCGCCGCGCCGCCACCGACTTCGAGGCTCTGCGCCTGGCCACCGAGGCCGCCGCACGCCGCCCGAAAGTGTTCATGCTCACCATCGGCAACCTTGCCATGCGTCTTGCACGCGCCCAGTTCTCGACCAACTTCTTCGGCTGCGCCGGTTATGAGATAATCGACAACCTCGGCTTCAACACCGTGGAAGAAGGCGTCGACGCCGCACTTGCAAAAGAAGCCGACGTGATAGTGCTCTGCTCGTCGGACGACGAATATGCCGAACTCGCTCCCAAGGCGTTTGCCTACCTCAACGGCCGCGCCGAGTTCGTAGTGGCCGGCGCTCCCGCCTGCACCGAAGAATTGAAGGCCGCCGGCATCAACGACTTCGTGCATGTGCGCTGCAACGTGCTCGACACCCTCCGTGACTTCAACGCCCGTCTTCTCAAATAACGCAATGAGTTTACAACCATGAGACCCGATTTTAAAACCATCGACATTACAAAAGACGCCTTCGGCGCTCAGCACCAGCCCATTGCCGCCGCAGAAGATTGGCTCACACCCGAGCTGATTCCCGTCAAGCCCATATATACAAAAGACGACCTCGAAGGCCTGGAACACCTCAACTATGTTTCCGGTATTCCTCCCTTCCTCCGTGGCCCGTATAGCGCGATGTACCCCCTGCGCCCCTGGACCATCCGCCAGTATGCCGGCTTCTCCACAGCCGCCGAATCAAACGCGTTCTACCGCCGCAACCTCGCATCCGGCCAGAAAGGCCTCTCCGTGGCCTTCGACCTTGCCACACACCGCGGCTACGACGCCGACCACGCCCGTGTGGTAGGCGACGTGGGCAAGGCAGGCGTGTCTATCTGCTCGCTCGAAGACATGAAAGTGCTCTTCGACGGCATACCCTTGAACAAGATGTCGGTATCCATGACCATGAACGGCGCCGTGCTCCCCGTGCTCGCCTTCTATATCAACGCCGGCCTCGAGCAGGGCGCGCGCCTCGAAGAAATGGCAGGTACCATCCAGAACGACATCCTCAAGGAGTTCATGGTGCGCAACACCTACATCTACCCTCCGGCATTCTCGATGAAGATCATTGCCGATATCT
>CANRZQ010000121.1 GCA_947644475.1 uncultured Muribaculaceae bacterium | reverse complement strand
CAGGTGAGGCATGCCCACGCGGTCGCGCAGTTTGTTGATGCTTATGTCAAGGTCGGCCTGGGTAATGGTTCCCAGTTCGGCAAGACATTCGGCGTAGTTGAGATATATTTCTCCGAGGCGGAATATCGGCAGAGGCACCAGCGAGGCATCCCATACGTTATATTTGGCATCCATTACATACTTGATGTATTTATAGCCGGTGGGGCATTTTGCCAGGTCGGTGGCGTAGGTGCGGGTCTCGCCGCGCTGGATATAGCCGGGGCAATACACGGTCTGCGCCATGCGGGGGTCGCGGTCCTTGCACTCGTCGACATAAGCCATTGTCTCGTAGCCCGGACGGTCGGTGAAGCGTGAGCCGTCGGAGTTGAGGTAGAGGTTGACAAAGCGTTTGGTGAAGCCCACGGCACGTGTGTTGGCCCAGCCATTGGCGTTGTTCTTGATGGCGCTCTGTTCCGACATCAGACGCACCCATATCATCTCGTCGTCGCGTATGTCGAGCGACGCGAACAGGTCGCGGTAAGGCTCCGTGCCTTCTGCGTAGAGCCGGTAGCCGCCTTCGTCCATAAGTTTTCGTGAGGCGTCCGCTCCTTTTTTGAGGATTTCTTTCCATTCGAGCGACGAGGGGTTGAACACATCGCCGGCATGGTATTTGCGGAAGGTGCCCTCGAAGAGGCAGGCGCGCGATTTCAGCGCGAGCGCTGTCCAGGCATTCACTGTGGCGTAATTATGGGCCGTGGGCAGATACTTGAACGCCGAGTCGCAGTCGGCAATAATATGTCCTATTATCACATCGCGGCTGTCGCGGGGCTTTTTCAGCAAATCTTCCTGGTCGGAGCCCAAGGGCTGGTCGTACCAGGGCACCTCGCCGAATTTCGTGAGCATATTGTAGTAGAAATATGCGCGGAAGAAATATGCCACGCCTTCATAGCGCATGCGCACATCCTTGTTGTCGCATCGGTAGGAATTTTGAAGGAAGTAGTTGATTTTGCGAAGTGTAGTCCAAGTCCAGCCCACTTCGGAGGCCTTGGTGGGGATGGTGCGGGCACCCAGAATCTCTCGGCTCGGAGTTGGAATCACAATGTGCTCTCCTTCTTCAAGATAGTAGTTGAAGGCCGTCGACGCAGAAGGCATCAAGGAGTAAAACTGGTTGGTGTAAAGTTCGAGTTCGGTTTCCGACTTGAAGTAACTTTCGGGACTCATCTTGTCCTTGGGAAATTCATCAAGGTCGTCACACGAGCACAAGGCTGCCATCGAGATGGCTAACGCATATATGAATTTTGATTTTTTCATCTTAAAAGGGGGGTGCGGAGGGTTAGAATACTACGTTGAGGCCGAATGTGCAGGTTTTGGCAAAACCGTAGTTTTTGCCGTTGCTTACTGTTGCGGCAGTCTCGGGATCGATTGATTTGCAATGCTTCTTGAATGGCGACCAGTAGAAAAGATTTTCGCCGGAGAAATAGACGCGCACTTCCTCGATATATTTTTTCAGCACCGGAATCTTGTAGCCCACGGTGAGATTTTTCAGGCGCAGATAAGCGAGATTCTGAATATATCGGTCGTTGACCGGGCCGAGCTGGTTGGTGGCGCCGAGGGCCTCGTAGCCGCGCCAGCGCGGGAAATAGCCGTTGGGGTTATCCTCGGTCCAGACTTGCGAGAGGAAGTCCTTTTCGATAAAAGATTCGTAAGGACGGGAGTACGGGCCCCAGAATGTGGTGGCTTCGGTGTCGGGATACCAGTCGCGGCGTCCGATGCCTTGGAAGAAGGCCGACACGTCGAACCCTTTCCACTCGGCCGATACGCGGAAGTTGTAATTGTATCGGGGACGGCTGTTGCCGATGATGCGGCGGTCACCGGGATTGTCGGCGGTGTTCTCTCCAATGGAGATTACCTTGTCGCCGTCGAGGTCGGCATATTTCATGTCGCCGCCGTGCAGGCCTTTCGACGGGCCCACGGCCATGATGTCGGAGTTGACCGACGTCTGGTCCACATCGTAGGCTGCGGCTGTGGCATCGTCGGGGAAGAGGCCGTCGATATGGTATCCCCAGATTTCGCCGAGGGTCTCGCCTACATAGTGGTCGTTGAGCAGTTTGGTGGGGTTGTCGTATTTGGTGATTTTCGACTT
Source organism: uncultured Muribaculaceae bacterium (assembly GCA_947644475.1). Classification (GTDB taxonomy): domain Bacteria; phylum Bacteroidota; class Bacteroidia; order Bacteroidales; family Muribaculaceae; genus CAG-873. The sequence goes on along the minus strand of CANRZQ010000121.1, from coordinate 5,907 downwards.
GTAGTCGCCCAGGCCGAAGCCTACCGAATAGCGGAGCGGGCTGCCGAGCACCACAATGTCGTCGGTCCAGGAAAGAGACAGTTCGTAGCCTTTGGTGCGCAGGTCGGCGCAGTTCGACCGGGGTACCGACGCGCCGTACACAGCCGGAAGCGACGCCCCGTTGGCGAGCATGTCCTTGGTGTCGCGGATATAAAGGTCGCCGGTGAAGTTGAGGCGCGAGTTGAAGAACGACAGGTCAAGTCCCAGGTCATAGGTGGTAACCTTCTCCCACGTAAGGTCGGAGGCCACGGGCGAGGATTCGGTGGCATATGGCAGTTGCGATTTTCCGTCGAGGGTGGCGCCGGTATTCTTGAGCGCAGAGTTTATGATCTGGATATAGTCGTAGTATCCCACCTGCTGATTGCCGAGCGTGCCTACCGACAGACGGAGTTTTGCGTTGTTGAACCACTCGCGCATCGGTTCCCAGAATTTTTCCTGGCTCATGCGCCAGCCTGCCGATGCCGACGGGAAGAAGCCCCAGCGGTGGCTTTTGGCAAAGCGTGACGACCCGTCGTAGCGTCCCGATACCTCGACGAGGTATTTGCCGTCGTAGTCATAGTTCAGTCGGCCGAAGAAGCCGCGGGTGTTGGAGTTGTAGATGTCCTCGACAAGTTCGGTCACTTCGCCTGTGGCAAGATTAAACGAGTTGAGTTCCGTAGAGAGCAGGTCGAGGCGGGTGGCTTTCAGCGAGTTCTGATGGAAGATTTCACCGTTCATGCCGGCCATTATCTTGATATTGTTGTCGCCGAACGAGGGTGCCCATGTCGAGAACACATTGTAGGTGTGGCGCGACACGTGGGTTACGCGGCGGCCATATTGGTCGCGTGCCATTACTTGTTGCGACGGGTCCATCCACGACACTATGCCCTCGTATTGGCCAAACGACACGGGCACGCGCCGGGAATCAAATTCATATGTACGGTAGACATAAGAATAGTCGGCGTTGACAGTCCAGCCTTTTATCGGCTCAATCTCGATATTGTGCTTGAACACAAATTCGCGGTTGCGCTCGTTGTTGGAGTGCTTGTCTTGATTGAGCACGGCATTGCAGCCGTTGCCCACCGACACCGCGCCGTTGTAATTGTACTGGTTGAGATATACCGACGAGCCATCGGGATTGGTCGACGGGATGTAAGGCAGAGAGTGGAGGCCGATTGCCTTGAACGTCCATGCTATGTCGTTGCCGCCGGGGTAGAAATAGTCCGACGAGAAAAGCGAAGAGTTCACGCCGTAGCGAAGCCAGTCGGTGATCTGCACGTTGAGTTTCGCACGCGTCGAGAAAGATTTGAACCGGTCGTTATGCTGGCGGAACATGCCGTCTTCCTGATAGAAACGGCCTGATACGAAATAGTTTACTTTTTTCGAGCCGCCCGTTATCGAGATGTTATATTCCTGCATGGGGCGGTTCTTTTTGAAATAATGGTTATACCAGTCGAAGTTGGCGTAGTATTTATACGACTTGTCGTTCTGCACCACGGTCCATGGACGCTCGGGGTTTTCTGCTGTCTGGCCAAGGCGCATCCACAGTTCGGCATAGTCGGCATCGGTGTAGGTAGTAAAGCCGTAGCCGCCATGTTCGTACATGAACATATCGTTGATTTGCACCGACCAGAAACCCGAGGAGAGGAAGTCGGTCGATGCTGTCGGCGATTTCCATCCGGCTTTTATGTCGACGCTTACCTTGGCCTTTTGCTCGTTGGCGCCCTGCTTTGTGGTTACGAGCACAACGCCCGACGATGCCTTTGCGCCGTATATTGCGGCTGCCGACGCATCTTTGAGAATCGACACCGACTCGATGTCGTTGGCGTTGACGCGTGTGAGGCTCATCTCAATGCCGTCGACAAGTATAAGGGGCGAGCCGCCGTTGATTGAGGCCACGCCGCGGATGTCGACATTGTAGCCGGCGTTCGGGCCGCCGGAACCCATGGTGAGATTAAGCGAGGGGTCGGCGCCAAGAAGTGCTGTGGCCGCGTTTGATGTGGGGCGTCCGCCTATGTCCTCGGCCTTCACAACCGACACCGCGCCCGTGAGGTTCACTTTTTTCTGTGTGCCATAGCCAACTACCACAACATCGTTGAGAGCCGTGGATGTCTCGTTGAGTACAATCTCATAGCCGGTTTTCGCTCCGTTGGCCGTGAACGTCTTGGGTGCGAATCCGATATATGTCACTTCGATTTTATCGCCTTTATGTACGTCGCCCAGCGCGTAGTTTCCGTCGAAATCGGTCACAACGGCCTTGCCGGTTGTCATGTTGCGTACTGTGGCTCCCACAAGCGGCTCGCCCTGGCTGTCATTGATTGTGCCGCTTACCCTGAAACCGGCGGGCGAGTGTGCGGCCACTTCGTTTTTTGGTGTGTCTTTCTTGTGGAGCACAATAGTGGCCCCGTTATCTTTAAGGGTATAACTCAGGTCGGTGCCTTTAAGCAGGGCGGCGAGGGCCTCCTCTACGGATGCATCCCTGAAATTACCCGACACCTCGGTCGTAAGTTGCGGAAGCGACGATTCGTAGAAAAATCTTACGTCCGACACTTTTTCGATTTCCTCGAGGGCGCGGTTAAGTGGCTGCCGTGAAATTTTCACTGTTATGCCCGTGGCAAGAGCCGACAGGCCGAATACGGCAGCGGCCATTGCCGCCACTCCTCGGCGGAGCAGTTGATTGTGATTGGTGTGCATAGACTGTTGGTTATTTGTTATTCGATAGAGGAAGGTGTTTGCGGCGCTTCGGCCACAGTCAGGGTTTTGGCTATCTCAACTTTGCGCCAGTCGAAATTTGGAAACTCGACCCGTCCGAAGAAATAAAGGTTTACATCGCCTGCCTCGGTGAGCGTGATTGGAGATGACACGCATTTTCCGTCGGCAAATTCGCTGAAATCGGCTGTAAGGTCGGGATTGGAAAACCACCACGACGCATACCACCACCATGTCGCTTTTTTCATTTCCGGGCCGGCCTCTGATGTCATCGTTATGGTGCAGACCACTTCGTCGCCCACTTGATAGACATCTTTTTCAGGGCTCACCGTGATGGCGCTGAATACAGGCATCTGAGGCTCGTCATCGTCGCTGCATCCCGTGAATCCGAGAAACACCGCCACCATCAGCAGCATTGTCAGGTACTTGGATTTTGTCATAAGAGTTATTATTAGATTAGAAGTTTGGAAGTTTGGAAGTTCGGAAGTTCGAATAGCCGTATGCTCGATTAGTCGTTATTTGAAGATATATACACGATGCTCTCGTCGGGGAGATAGCGGCAGTTAAGGTCGGAGGCCGAGACAAGGGTGGCCAGGGCCGCGTCGATAGAGCCGCGTGCGAGTGTGCCGGTATAGCGTTGCGAGTCGAGGCCGGGAGTCTCGATTATAACTTTCACGCCATAGGTGCGCGAGATGGCGCGGGCTATGTTTTCGAGAGGCTCATCGTTGAAGCGGAGTTGGCCTTGGGTCCAGGCATTGTAATGCTCGGGGGTGACGCGGCTCTTGCGCAGTTGACCCGTAACTTTATTATATGATGCCTTCATTCCGGGTTGCAGATTGTGCGATGTATATTTTGACACCACCGAGACCATGCCATCGTTAAGGGTTACGTCTACAAACTCATCGTCGGCATAGGCACGCACGTTAAATTCCGTGCCGACGCAATGCACCTTCACTTCGTCGGCCACCACCACAAACGGGTGCTCTTTGTCCGGGGCAATCTCAAAATAGGCCTCACCCTCGATGTGCGCCACGCGGCAGCCTTGCGCACTGTCGTATTCATAGCCGAGAGTGGAGCAGGCGTTGAGAGTGACCACTGATCCGTCAGGCAACGTTATCTCCGAGCGGTTGCCGGCTTCGGTGGCCAGCATCATAGGCTGAGCCGACGGGGCGTCCGGCCGTGTCATCGACAGTGTGGCGCCTACGGCTATTGCGGCAGTGACGGCAGCGGCGGCCACGGTCAGAAAAAAGGTCTTGTGCCAAATTGTCCTTTTTTGTGGCGCGCTTTCCTCGCAATGCTTGTGGATAATGGCGGCATATATGCGTTGCTGCACATCATTGTCCATGGCCATGCCCGAGTTGCGGAGTTCACGCTCCCACCAGTCGCCGAAAGCGGGGTCTGTCTCGTACCACGACTTCACCAGTTCGCGCTCTTGCAGCGTGGCATCGCCTCGAAGATATTTCTCAATCAGTTGTTTCATGTCATCCATAGCGGCAAAAGGCATCATAATATTGGTGAGACAATGTTGGCAATCAAAAGGCACAGTGCGGTCAATATGTTATATCGGCTGCGCAGTTGCTCGCGTATATAGCGCAGGGCAAGCATCATGTGTATCTCCACGGTATTGACCGATATGCCCAATTCCTCGGCAATCTGGCGATATGACAGATGCTCGTCGCGGTGCTTGCGGTAGACGGTGCGCCGTACCGGGGGCAGTTCTTCCACGATGCTCAGGATATATCCCATAAGGAAATTGTAGTCGACAGTTTCCTCGGTTATATTGTCGTGGCTCTTTTGATTTTTTAATATATAGTTGAAATATGAATATTCTACGGCTTCATGCTCGATGATGTTGAGAAAGGTGTTGCGGGCAATTACATACATCAGCGACTGCATCGATTCCATATCTGTAATCTCGTCGCGTTTGGTCCATAGTTTCATGAACGAGATTTGAGTCACCTCCTCGGCCTTGTATCTGTCGCCTCCCGACAGATGCAGCACATAGTTGTAAATGCGTCCGGAGTAGGCCTTGAATAGGGCCTCGAAGCATTTGCCAAATTCGGCGTCGGTAAGTTTTTTCATGGATTTCTGGCTGATTGGTTATGGTGCGGGCGTATGCCGCATTTTTTAACTTTTTTTGGGTTAAACTGAACATAACACAGCCATCACGCATCCGCACCACTAATGGCACAGATGCGTTTTAATATTTTTTAACAAAAAAAATAGTCTATTGTATGCCGGTAAGCCGGCCGAGCATCTTCTCGATGCGCGGGCCCGGCGGGGCGAAGTGGGTTCCTGCCACCGGCTCGAATGTGCAGGCGATTCCTTCTGATGCAAGCGTGGCTACAACCTCGCGTGTCTGCTCTTGAATCCTGCTGAATGGCACAGGCCCTCGCGGGCCGCCTTCTTTTGTGCCGAGCGAGAAATAGGCCCGTCCATTTTTGGGGCGCACATTGGCTGAAAGCCATTGTGTGAATCCCTCATACCAGAACGAGCCCGACAGGCTGCCGATGTTGGCAAATGTGTCTGTTTTCATCCACGCCCATAGCGCGAACAGCCCGGAAAGGGAGATGCCGCATAGTGTGCGGGTGTAGCGGATGTCGCCTTCGATTGCCGGAATCACTTCCGTTTCAAGCCTGCGGAGGAATTCGGCGGCATGGCCCTCGAACGGCGGCTCTGTGGGCGGCACGTTCTGTGCCGGCCATGGCGTGAGGTCGTTATCCCAGTCCATGCCGGTGATTATCGCCACTGATATCCCGTATTTACGGCTCCACTGCTCCACTTGCAGCGGATTCTGCTCTATGGGCGACAGTATGTGGCATATTTGCTCAGAGGAAGCGTGAGCCACCATGCAGCGGAGTCCACCTATGTATTTTGTCTCAATCATCGAGTATCATCATTCCTTTAAGTTCGTTGAAACCCATTCCGGCATATAGCGGACGCCCGCATTCCGACGTTTCAAGATATATTTTCCCCGCGCCTTTGCTCCGGGCTGTTTCTACAAGCCGGGCCACAATGGCGCGAGCCACCCCTTGGCGGCGATATTCCGGGTCGACATATATATTCATCAGGTAGGCATCGATGCCGGACGGATTGTCGGGCGAGGGCATCTCTGTCTGGAAGCACACGCCGCCGCATCCTGCCGTAATGCCGTCGACGCAGGCAAGCAAGGCAACATGC
>CANRZQ010000120.1 GCA_947644475.1 uncultured Muribaculaceae bacterium | reverse complement strand
GAATTTTACCACCGACTCGCCTTCCCGCATCACGGCTTTGAGCAGATGGACAGGTTCGATGGCCTGCTGGCCCGCAGAACGCGTTATTTCCACGGCTTTCTGGATGGCCTCCTGCGACTTGATGGTGAAGTTATTGAAATTCATAGCTGAAACTATTTTGAAATTCTAATTTTATTAACTCTAACAAATGACAGAGGACAAAGGTTTGCGTATTTCGAAAGGATTTGCTACCTTTGTCGGTTCAATCAGCATAGAACAAATTCCATGCCAACGCTTTCATCCATGACATTATGACAAGACTTACAATCAAATATGCCATTGCTGCACTGGCCTTGACAGCGTCAGTTTTATTTGCCGGAGCGCAAGCGCCGGCCACCCTCTTTCCCTACCCCACCGTCCCCGACAGCCGCACGACCCTTACCGAACGTGCCGACTATTTCGTGACCCATTTCTGGGACCGCGCCAACATAAAGCAATCTTTCTCCACTCTTGCCGAACTTAACACGGCCTTCGGCGACTGGGCCGAACTGATGCCATACTGCACGGCCGACACCGTGCACGCCGCTATCGACAAATATATTGCGGCTGTGGTAAAGACCGGCGGCGACAATACTCTCGAAATGGGCAAAATCGCGCAAAACTGGTTCGCCTGCGACACGGCGCAATATTCATCGGAGGAACTTTACCTGCCATTCTGCCGCGCCGTGGCCGAGAACAAGAAAGTGCAGTCGGCCGAGCGCGCCCGATTCCGCGCCGAACTCAAAATCCTCGAAAACAGCAGCGTGGGCAAACGTGTGGCCGATTTCCGCTTCACCACTCCCGGCGGCGAGCAAAAGAACCTGTATGGAGAGGTAGCCCCCAGCATCATCCTCTTTTTCAACGACCCCGACTGCATGGATTGCATCATGGCAAAGACACGCTTCTCCGCCGACTTCCATGTCAACTCCCTTATCGACAAGGGCCTGCTTAAAATTATAAGCATCTACCCCGGCGAGGCCACAGCCGAATGGCGCGAACAGGCAGCCCGATATCCGCAGAACTGGACCGTGGGAGCCTGCGACGGCATCGACGAGTATTTCGACCTCGAAGAAATGCCGGCAATATATTATCTTACAAGCCGCCACCGGGTAAAAGCAAAGAATATCATCGTGGACAACCTGCTCCACGCCATCCAGCTGCTCGACGACCAACAGGCCGCCGCTCAACCTGCCAATTCCGAATCCGCAACTGAATAAATGAAAATAGCAGCTCTTATATCCGGAGGTGTGGACTCGGCCGTGGCCGTGGATCGCCTCGTGAAGCAAGGTCACGACATCCACCTCTTTTACATACGCATCGGCATGGACAACGGCGAGGGCGACTGCTCGGCCGAGGAAGACATCGAAATGTGCCGATATATCGCCAACATGTACCGGCTTCCGTTCGATGTGGTGAACCTGCATCAAGAATACTGGGACAACGTAATGGAATACGCCCTCGAAACCGTAAGGCAGGGGCTGACCCCCAATCCCGACATAATGTGCAACAAGATGATCAAATTCGGATTCTTCGAACAACGCTGGGGACACGAATTTGACAAAACAGCCACCGGACACTACGCCACCACCACGGAAATCGACGGACGCGTCTTTCTTTCCACAGCCGTCGACCCCGTCAAGGACCAGACCGATTTCCTTGCCCGCATTTCCTATGAGCAGGTAAGCCACCTGATGTTCCCCATAGGCGACATACCCAAGGCGGGCGTGCGCGAGATGGCGATAGCCGCACGCATGCCAAACGCCTACCGCAAGGACTCGCAAGGCATCTGCTTCCTCGGCAAAATCAACTACAACGATTTTATCCGCCGCCACCTCGGCGAGCGTCCCGGACCCATTGTGGAAATCGAGACCGGGAAAGTGCTCGGACAGCACCGCGGCTACTGGTTCCATACAATCGGCCAGCGCAAAGGGCTCGGACTCAGCGGCGGCCCCTGGTATGTGGTGAAAAAAGACTCGGAAGAAAACGTGATATATGTCTCCAACGGCTACGGCACTGAAAAACAGTACGGACGCACAATCCATCTCGACGAGATGCACTTCATATCCGGCAACCCGTGGGGCGATGATTTCACAACAGTAGACATAACGTTTAAGAACCGCCACATGCCGGCTTTTATTCCTGCCAGGCTGTCGAACCTCGGCGGCGGCGAATACCGTATTGACTCATCCGAAGACGTGCAGGGCATTGCTCCCGGGCAATTCGCCGTGATTTATGATCCGGCGGCACACCTCTGCTTCGGCTCCGGAATCATAACCGGGCGCGAACTCGACGATTAGACTCAAAGAATCAAGTAGAATAATCAACACTATAAATAAAAAAGCATATGTCAGTAAGCAACGAAGAATTTGCCAAAGATAAAGTAGAACTGAAAGTACTCGGCATCTCATATTCCCAACTGCAATCAGGAGCCTACGCTATGCTGCTCGCAGAAATCAACGGTCCTTACCGAATCCCGGTGGTAATCGGGTCGGCCGAAGCCCAGGCCATAGCCATAAAAATAGAAGGAGTGACGCCGCCCCGCCCAATGACCCACGATTTGTTCGCCTCTTTTGCATCCTCTTTTGCGATAGAGTTGCAACGCGTGTTTGTATACAAATTTGAAGACGGCATTTTCTCGGCTGAGATGACTTTTTCCGACGGCCAGCGTGAGGTAACGATCGACTCGCGCACATCCGATGCCGTGGCCATCGCTCTGCGCATGAACGCCCCCATATACACCACACGCGAGATTATCAACCAGGCCGGCACCATAATGGACGAGAACGGCAACCAAGGCGAAAGCGCTCCGGCTGCTCATGGCGACGACGACGCGTCCACACGGCACAACTCCGACGAATACGAGTCGATGCCGCTCGACGACCTGCGCCAGCGGCTTACGCGCATGATCGACGATGAGAATTACGAAGAGGCTGCCCGAATCAATGAAATAATACGCCGCCGCGAACAAGAATAAACCATTAATTGCCGCCACGCGTTTCAATTAAGATATACCTTAAATCTATAATAATACCGCATTACCAAAATGAAGGAGATAAAACTGAAACTCATCCTGATGTATTTCCTGGAATTTGCCGTCTGGGGCGCTTACCTCACATCGCTCGGCAGTTTCCTTGCTCAAAACGGACAGGCCGAGCATATCGGCTGGTTTTACGCCGTTCAAGGTGTTGTGTCCATTTTTATGCCGGCTTTGATTGGCATCATAGCCGACAGGTGGGTTCCCGCCCAACGCATGCTTTCTGTTTGCCAACTCCTCGCCGGCGCATTCATGCTTTGCGCAGGATGGTATGCCTCCACCGCCGCCACGCTGGAATTTTCCCCGCTCTTCACCCTTTACACCCTCTCAATAGCGTTCTTTATGCCCACAATCGGGCTTAGCAACTCGGTGGGTTACAGCGTGCTGACCTCACATGGCCTCGACACCGTGAAGCATTTTCCGCCCATACGCATTTTTGGTACAATCGGTTTCATAATCTCCATGCTGTTTGTCAACTTCACCGGATTCCAGAACACCTACGGACAACTTTTCACCTCCGGCATCCTCAGCATCGTGCTTGCCGCATATGCCCTGACCATGCCCAACTGCCCGGTCAACAAGACCAACGAGAAGGTATCCGTTTCCGACGCCCTTGGCCTCAAAGCCTTCTCTCTCTTCAAGAATCCGCGCATGGCCACATTCTTTATCTTCTCGATGTTCCTCGGCGTTGCGCTCCAGATTACAAACGGATTCGCCAACCCGTTCATCCAGTCGTTTGGCGACATCCCCGAATTTCATGGCAACTGGGGTGTTGAAAATGCCAACGCCCTCATATCCCTGTCGCAAATCTCTGAGACTCTGTGCATCCTGCTCATCCCCTTCTTCCTGAAACGCTTCGGCATAAAGGTGGTGATGCTCATGGCCATGCTCGCATGGGTGTTCCGCTTCGGCCTTTTCGGCCTTGGCGACCCCGGCTCGGGCGTATGGATGTTTGTCCTGTCAATGATAGTATATGGCATCGCCTTCGACTTCTTTAATGTCAGCGGCTCGCTTTATGTCGACAAGCAGACCACACCCGACATCCGCTCATCGGCACAAGGGCTGTTCATGGTGATGACCAACGGCGTTGGCGCCACAGTAGGCACCCTCTGCGCTCAGCAGGTAATCAACCATTTCGTCAACTCGCAGCCTGCCGGGCTTGCCCGTATCGAAGGATGGAGCACATCGTGGCTTATATTCGCAGCATACGCACTTGTCGTGGCAGTGCTCTTCTTCTTGATATTCCACGACAAGCCGGCCCATAACTCCACCGGCGACATCAAGAAAGCCGAATTGGAGTCAAACACATCCGATAATCCCGAAGGCATGATATGATTCAATTCTATTGCCCCGATATAGAATCCGACCCCACCCTGCCCGAAAGCGAGTCGCAACACTGCGTGAAAGTGCTGCGCATGACCGAAGGCGACACCCTTGTTGCAGTCGACGGCCACGGCCGTCGATACACTTGCCGTCTTATCGACGCACACCCAAAGCATGCCCTCGTCGAGATAGAATCGTCCGAAGACCATCCGCTTCCATGGAGCAATAACATTGTCGTGGCCACCGCTCCGACAAAAAGCATCGACCGCATGGAATGGCTTGTGGAAAAACTCACCGAAGTGGGATTCAACCGGTTCATCCCCCTGCGTTGCCGATTCTCCGAACGCAAAGACATAAAACGCGAAAGGCTTGAAAAAATCGCCGTATCGGCAATGAAGCAATCGCTCAAAGCCACCCTTCCGCAAATCGATGAGATGACCCCCATCACATCAATTATAAAATCGGAGGAATTTGCCGGATGGCAAAAATTCATAGCCTACTGCGACCCGTCAATACCGCGCCGCGACATCACCGACGCATATCTCCCCGGCCGTGACACAATAATTTTGATAGGCCCGGAGGGCGACTTCTCCCCCGAAGAAATCAACGCAGCCCTTGCCGCCGGCTTCATCCCCGTCACCCTTGGCGACAACCGCCTCCGCACCGAAACGGCCGCCCTCTACTCCGCCACGGCTTTCCACATCCTCGATTCAGCAAAATGAGTAAAGCCATAAGATATAATAGCAATTTCTTCGACCGCTACGCGGTCGCGGCTTTGCGGGGCACCCTTTCCGTGGGTTTCGCTTCGCTGCACCCACGGTATACCGCATCCCCCATCAACGCGACCGCGTAGCGGTCGAACAATCAATCGTCAACCAATCATGTCCAATACGTACCACCAAATTTGCCTTCACATTGTATTCGCGGTAAAATACCGCGACGCAATGCTTACAGACCAAATTCGTGATAACCTTTGGGCATATGTCGGCGGCATTATACGCCGCCACAACCATGTGGCGCTTGAAATCGGCGGCTGGCGCGACCATATGCACATACTGGTGAGTTGCGACACGTCGCTTAATATACCCGATTTAGTCAAGGATATCAAAGTCGCTACCAACAAATGGCTGCAACCGAAGTATAAATGCAAATTCGGATGGCAGGACGGTTATGGCGTTTTCAGTATATCCCCATCACATCTTGATGCAGTCCGGCAATATATACGAAACCAACCCACGCATCATCAGCATATAAACATGATTGATGAATTCAAACGATTGATTTCCGTGAATGGCTTGAACTATGATGAAAAATATTTACCTCACAACCCCATATGATTTACTCTGAATTGACAAATACCGACAATTTTTTCCTTCTCGCCGGTCCTTGCGTGATTGAGGGCGAGAAAATGGCGCTCGACATTGCCGAAAAAATTAAATCGGTATGCTCACGGCTCTCCATACCATTCGTGTTCAAAGGATCCTACCGCAAGGCCAACCGTTCGCGCCTCGACTCCTTCACCGGCATCGGCGATGAAAAGGCACTTAAAATACTTGCAAAAGTGCGCAGCGAACTCGGCGTTCCGGTCGTGACCGACATCCACGAGAGCACTGAAGCGGAAATGGCCGCCGAATACGTCGACATTCTCCAGATTCCCGCATTTCTTTGCCGGCAAACCGACCTGCTTGTGGCGGCAGCCCGCACCGGAAAGGCCGTGAATATCAAAAAAGGCCAATTCCTCGCACCCGACTCCATGCGCTTCGCCGTAGACAAAGTCCGTTCGGCCGGATGTGCCGACGTGGCCGTAACCGACCGCGGCACCCAATTCGGCTACGGCGACCTGATTGTCGACTTTCGTGGCATCCCGCAAATGCAAAAACAATGCCAATGTCCTGTGATACTTGACATTACGCACTCGCTCCAGCAGCCCAACCAAGGCTCGGGCGTTACCGGAGGCCGCCCCGACATGATTGAAACCATAGCACGCGCCGGAATTGCCGTAGGCGCCGACGGCCTCTTCATCGAGACACATCCCGACCCGTCGGTGGCCAAGAGCGACGGAGCCAACATGCTCCGGCTCGACTTGCTCGAAGGCCTGCTCACAAGGCTCGTGGCCATCAGACGCACCATCAACGAATTTTAAATTTTCTTGATACAATGAAAATTATACGTATTTTTGCTCTTTCCATTTCGCTTCTCGCCTGCTCTGCCCTTTCGGCCCAGAACCAACGCGGCATCGACCATCCCATGACCCGGGCCATATTGAACGCATATACCGAACTTATACAATCCGACCCGTCGGACTACGAGTCCTATCTCAACCGCGGAGCCGAGTATTACAACCACAACGAATATATTCTCGCTCTCAACGACGTGAACAAGGCCCTGTCGCTCACACCCCAGTCTGACGACGCTTTCCAATTCCAGGAACACTGGCTTCGCGGCAATATCTATCTGCAAACCAACAAATTGCAGGATGCTCTCGCCGATTTCACCATCGCATTGACTCTCGACCCCGAATCATTTTCCACCCTTTACCTCAAAGCCAACACCGATTTCCAACTCGGCAACTACGCCGCCGCAAAGGAGGGATACCAGAAACTGCACCGTCTGAATCCGCGCAACTCCGACGCCCTGATCGGACTTGGCCGTGTGGCTGTAAAAGAAAACAACCTCGGCATTGCCAACGACTATCTTGAATCGGCCGTGCAACTCTCGCCCAACGACCCCGAAGTATATCTTCGCCGCGCAAAAGTGCGTGAGATGATGGGCAACGACAACGGCGCCGTCGACGACCTCATTATCTCTCTCAGCCTCAACTCATCAAAGAACCCCGGTGCCGTAAATGCCATCGTGGCCTATGCCGACGTGAACTATCCCGCGGTGATGTCCTCGCTGTCGAACGCTATCGCACAGGCTCCCGAGAACGCCCTCTACTGGTATCTCCGCGCTCAGATTGCCGCCGCCCACAATCACTATGCCAACGCTCTTTCCGACTACCGCAAGATTATCGACGACCGCCTCTACTCCTATCAAGGCCTCTATGCCTCGATTGCCGAATGTCAATACAATATGGGACAATATGCCGAGGCTCTCGACAATGTCGAACATGCCCTGCAATCGATAAAGAACAACGCCCAGTATTATATTCTCAAATCCAAGGCTTTGCGCGCGCTCGGCCGCGACGACGAGGCCATCGAGGCAGCCGCAGCCGGCCATGCCGTGAACATGTCGTCGACCGACGCCCTGGTGCAGATGGCAAAATGCTATATCGACAAAGGCGATTACAGCCAGGCCAACGCTCTCCTTGGAGAAGCCACGCTCACCAACGCAGACGACCCCTATGTTTATCTCCTGCGCGCACATCTGCTCGAAAAACATCTCAACCAGCCCGTGGCTGCAAACCAATTCCGCCAGCAGGCCGCCGAAATCGAGATATTCAACGACGACAACGTAAAATCGCTCAAAGGTTTCGCCCTGCTCGAGAACGGCGATGTGGCCGGAGCACGCGCATGGATCGACAATATCCTTGCCAATGGCGACTCCGACGGACTTGCCAACTACTACGCCGCATGCCTCTACTCGCGCATCGACGACAACGACCGCGCCCTTGCCTGCGCCGAGGAATCGCTCAAACGCGGATACGCCAACTATTTCAACTGGATGCTCAACGCCGACGAGCCCATCAACGTGTCCAATCTTCGTGACGACCTCCGCTTCCTCAACCTCATTCAGCGCTACTCCACCCTGTTTGAATAACTGCACACCAATATACATTCATAC
>CANRZQ010000119.1 GCA_947644475.1 uncultured Muribaculaceae bacterium | reverse complement strand
GCTCGGCGCCATGATGCTTGAGAAAGACGCTTACACTCGTGTCTGCGATATTCTGAAGCCGGAGAGTTTCTACGACACCCAGAACCAAAGGATATACGAGGCAATACAGACTCTTGGCGCGCGGCAGATGCCTATTGATATGCTCACCGTAACTGAGCAACTCCGTCTGAACGGCACGCTCGAGGAAGCGGGCGGCATCATGCGCGTCTCCGAACTCACATCGCGTGTGTCATCGGCCGCCAATGTGGAATTCCACGCGCGCATCGTGGCACAGAAATATCTCGCCCGCGAACTTATTTCATTTGCATCGTCGATCGAGGGAAAAGCATTCGACGAGAGCAACGATGTTGACGACCTGCTGCAAGAAGCCGAAGGCAAACTCTTCGAAATATCACAGAGGAATGTAAAAAAAGATGTGACGCAGATCGACCCTGTCGTTACCGATGCCTTGAAGCAAATACAGTCGGCACAGAATCGTGCCTCCGGCCTGTCCGGTCTCGAGACAGGATTTCATGACCTTGACAAAATCACCTCCGGCTGGCAAAACTCCGACCTCATCATCATCGCGGCCCGTCCGGCCATGGGTAAGACGGCGTTTGTGCTGTCGATGGCCAAGAATATGGCGGTGAACTATAATCAGCCCATCGCAGTATTCTCGCTTGAAATGTCGAACCTCCAACTTGTCAACCGTCTTATAAGCAATGTTGCGGAAATCTCGGGTTCTAAAATTAAATCCGGCGACCTGTCCAATCTTGAATGGCAGCAGATTCTCGCACGCGTGAAGCATCTAACCGGCGCCCCTCTCTTTATTGACGACACCCCTTCCCTTTCGATTTTCGAACTTCGAACCAAAGCCCGCCGTCTTGTGCGCGAACATTCGGTGAAAATGCTTATCATCGACTACCTTCAGCTTATGAACGCCTCAGGCATGAAATTCGGCTCACGTGAACAGGAGGTAAGTATGATCTCTCGTTCACTGAAACAGTTGGCAAAAGAACTAAGCATACCCATCATTGCCCTGTCGCAGCTGAACCGCTCCGTCGAAAGCCGTACCGACGGCAAACGTCCGCAACTGTCCGACCTTCGTGAATCGGGCGCAATTGAGCAAGATGCCGATATTGTATGCTTCATCCACCGTCCGGAGTATTATCTGAGATCGGGCGTCGATGCAGAAGGCAACGACATCCGAGGCATGGCTGAATTCATCATCGCCAAGCACCGAAGCGGCTCGACAGCCGATGTAAAGATGCAGTTCCGTGCGGAGTTTGCCCGTTTTGAGAACCATGGAGAGATGCCGCTCGGCACCGTGACGCAGGTTGGCTCGAAAGCCAACGCCCCGATTGCAGGGGGCGACCCGGGCATGCCGGGCACCACCCCGCTTGGCGGAGGCACTGCCGATTTCCTGACGCAGCGCAATACGGATGATTCTCCCTTCTGATTATTGGCTTATCACCTTTACAGAAGAAGACGACGGAGAAATATGGCTTACCTCGATGCGTACCGGAATACGCTCCATCATGCTTTCGACATGAGAGATTAGCCCTATGCGCCTGCCTCCTATCTGATACAGGCGGTCGAGCGCGTCAAGCACTATGTCGAGCGTATCCCGGTCAAGCGACCCAAATCCCTCATCGATAAAGAGGGTGTCGACATCAATCTTGTCTTTTGCTATCGCCGACAGGCCAAGAGCCAAAGCGAGTGATACAATAAACGACTCGCCTCCCGAAAGCAATCCTACCGCCCTTACCGAATCATTCTGAAAAGAATCGATTACATTTATTGTCAACGATGAATCCTCGCAGTCGAGCCGATAGCGGGGCAGCAATCTTGACATATATTGATTTGATTTTTGAAGCAGGACTCTAAGGACATAACTTTGAGCCATGTTTCGGAAACGCTTTCCATCAGAACCTCCAAAACTTTTATCAAGCAGTGCCCAGTTGTCGCGTATGCGGCACATCTCGGCAAGACGCTCCTTGCTTTCTGCCACAAGCAGTTCATTACGGCTATTCTCGGCAATACGGGTTTCCAAGGATGCTTTCTCTGTGATTTCCGTGTCACGCGTTTTTTCCAGTTCCTCCTTCCGGGATGAAAGGGTCTCAATATTTTCATCGGCACTGATATCCGGGCGTATTGAGGCATGAGCCTCAATCTGCTCTGAAACAGCCTTGACTGCGCCTTCGGCACGGCTAAGCCTGTCTGCCAATACTTGCTTCCGCTGCCGGAATACAGATATTTCTTCCGGAGATATGGATGCAATGGCGTCCACTTGCATGCGTTCAATCTCTCCGGACTCGAACCAGGCATCGATTTCCGCAGACTTGCGAGTCATTGCCAATACGGCATTTTCAAGTTTGCCGGAAAGCGATGCAAACTTGCGTGCGGCAAGCATGGCAAGTTCCTTTTTTTCTTGCAGAGAGGCAAGCAGGACTTGACTGCGCCGAAGATTTTCAAGACAGGATTTTGCCTCGGACATTTTTTCGGAAACGGCGGCGGCCCGTTCTTTCGCCTCTGTTTTGAGCATGGAAAGACGTTCGGCAATCCCCTCCTCTGCCGGGTCGACATTATGTTTATTCAACTCGGACACAATCTTCTCCAAAGCCGCCTTGCGGGTGTCCAATCCCGATGATGCCTCACGTTGCGCGCGCTCAAGCATTTTTATTTTTGTTGAAAGAGACATTATATCCCTGTCGAGGGCGTCGAGCCGTTTCACGGCGGCCTCATATTCAGATTGCACAGCCTGCATGGCACAGTCGAGCGTCGTATCATCATGCAGCGACGCAACTTTTGCTCCACAAAGAGGGCACTCTCCCGCTTCGGAAAAGCGTTCGCGCAATTGAATAATATGAGAATTAAGATCAAGACGCGCACTTCGAATCGACGTCCACTCTTTCAGTTGCTGTTCGGCGGCAGGCCGGCTACCCTGCATTTTTGAAAGGGCAGCCTTTGCTTCCTCAATCTGCCTTGAACACTCTTTGCGCTCGTTGTCGAATCTTGAAACCTCAGATGCCACGCGAATCCAGTTCTGCACCAAAATTTCATCCTGTGCCAGACGCGATTGCTCATTTGACACATCCATCAGCATCTTTGCAAGCGCATCCATATCATATTTCCCGGCAGCGGCATCTTGTTTCTCCACCTCACATTTCTGCGCCTCCACCGCCTTAGATGCTTCTTCCTCAGCAGTGAATATGGCATCGCGTGCGCCAAGCCGGTCAAGTTCAGTTTTTATATCCTTGACCTCCGCGTCCGCTTTCCTCAACTCCTCCATCATGCGCCTTATATCCACTGTTGCGTCCCATAGTTCGATTTTACGGGCCTCATCAATTGTCTCAGCCGATGATACATCTTTTCTGATGGCATCAAGCATGTCTGCATTGGAACGCAAAGAGCCGCGAAGGCTGTCATCTCGCCGGAGCCATTGGATATTTTGCTCTATCCGGGCGATTTCACCGGTTCTTTCCAATATAGTTTTTTCAAGTATGCCGATACGTTCCCTCATAGAGTTTTGCTCTTCGGAGGAAAGGAGCGAGACGCCCTCAATCCGCGCCTTCATCAAATCAACATCTGCCGACGCCCGGCGTGCGAGTTCGAATACACGGCATCCTATACGGGCGTATAATTCAGTGCCGGTGAGTTTTTCAAGAATATCTGCCTTTTCGCCCTCCTTTGCTTTTATAAACGACGAAAACTGGCCCTGGGCAAGCAAAGTGGTGCGCACAAACTGGTCATAGGTAAGTCCGACAGTCCGCTTAATAATTTCTTCGATATCGCGCACTTTCGTAAGCGACGAGCCATCGGCAAGCACGTCGACACGTCTCGTGATTGGCTGCATTGCCCCCGATGCCTTGTTGCGGGCACGGCGTGCTTCCCAAACGGCTATATATCTTTTGCCATCGTTTCCCTCGAAAGCGAGCTCAACCTCTCCGCGGCCTGTGCCTCGGCGAAGCAGTTGCGACGGATGATTGTTTGCCACGCCATATCTGTCTTCGTCGGTAGCCCCTGATGCAAGGAGCGACGGCACCTTATTATATAGAGCCAGACAAATAGCATTGAGCACGGTTGTTTTTCCGGCGCCTGTCGGTCCGCATATGAGAAATATCGGTTCCGACGCAAGAGGCTCACGGTCGAAATGAAGTTCGGCGTGTTCAATCGATGCAATGTTGGTTATTGTCAGAGAAATGAGTTTCATGTGTTTTCTTGATTAGTATCTTTTATTGCGGAGAAAAGCAAATCGGCGAGTTCATCAGGCATTTCCTCGCCATGTGCCCTTTTCCAACTTTGTCGCGCTATATCGAGCGGAGTGTATTCGGCCATATCGCATATATCATCCACCCGAATGAAACTGTCCTCGTCGTAATGTTTCACTCGCGGCACTTTCCGGGTCTCGCAATAGCGGCATCGCTTTCCCTTGATGGCTGCCATGGCCAATTCGTCGGCCTCGGCAGGAAGCGGCTCGTCGCTGTCGATGAGCAGACGGTAATAGTTGTCGTCGTTATCATCGAGCATAATAAGCCTTTCGACAGCACTGTCAAACGAGGTAGACTCAATCGTCACCATTTTACGCAGGGGTGCAAGCGGCAGGATTTTCACTTCCGGCATTGCTCCATGCTCCGCAATGTTAACCAGATTTACGCTATGCTGATAATTTTCCGTGAAACTTACGGGAAGCGGACTGCCACAGTAGTAAGCCCGGTCGGTTATTCGCTGCGGGCAATGAATATGCCCAAGGGCAAGATAGTCGAAGGAGTCGGACATATGGGAAACCGGCTCTTTTTCAATTCCGCCCACAGGTCCGTCGTCATGTCCTGTTGTATCACATCCTTCCACTGCCAGGTGAGCCATAAGCACCAGGGGCAATTTGCAGCGGGATGCCTCGTGCATGATTCCTGTAAAAAACGCCTCGCAGCGGCGAGCACGGTCGGCATCCTGACTAATCAAAGGATAGTTCGACGCATGAAAGAACGGCACAGCGACTATGCGCCCCTGCCCTTGCAAGTCGACAAAAAACTGCGACGGTGACACATAGCCATCTTCATCGCGGAAAGCCGTGCCAATTACCCGCACCCCGATTTTTTCCCAAAGCGCACTGTGAGACGCAAGCCTCAATCCGCTGTCGTGATTGCCGGCAGTGATTACGATGGCTGTTTGCGGCGATGCCTCATGCAGACGTATGATTGTATCCACAAACAGGCGTTGGGCCGACGCCGACGGCGTGGCATTATGGAAAATATCTCCGCACACAATCAGCGCGTCGGGGGTGCACACCTGCATAATTTCGGCCATCTGCGTGAAAATGTGGGCATGCTCGTCTTCGCGGTCGAAATGATAAAAAGTGTGGCCTATATGCCAGTCGGAGGTATGTAGAATCAGCATTGTTATGTTTTAAAAAACGCTCGCCGGAAGTCGACGAGCGCAAAAATGGGGATAAATGTCGTTTGAATCTTATTTAGCAACACGTTCGAGCCATTTCACCATTGCGAGCATTACGCCCATGGAGATGAGGCACACAACGAGGAACACTGTCCAGGCCTGCCAGATGGGGAACTTGTTGTACATCAGCGGGCCGATCCAGAGCAGGAGATTGCCGATGGCAGTGGCGCCGAGCCAAAGGCCCTGGCAAAGGCCCTGCATGTTCTTGGGGGCAACCTTCGACACAAACGAGAGGCCGAGGGGTGAAATGAAAAGTTCTGCTACGGTAAGGAAGAAGTAGAGCAGGATAAGAACCCACGGTCCGGCTTTTACGGCAGCAACGGCATCGGGATTGGCGAGAGCCTCGGCGCGGAATTCGGTGCCGGAAGGATAGCCCTGCGTATAACTGTATATGGCGAGGAAAAGATATGCAATGCCGGCAAGTCCCATACCGATGGCAATCTTACGCGGGGTGGAGATTTCTTTTCCGCGTTTCGAAAGCGAGCCGAAAAGGAGCATGACAAGCGGGGTGAGGACAATCACAAAGAACGGGTTGACAGCCTGCCAGATTTCCGGGGCGATAGTATCTGTCTTCACGAAGTCGCGGGCGAAGATGGAAAGAGAAGTGCCATTCTGGTGGAAGGAGAACCAGAAGAAAATGGCAATGCCAAGCACAGCGAAAAGAGCATACATGCGTTGCTTGATTTCTTTTGCCATAGCTGCTTTTTCCTCGGCGGTGTAATTCACCACTTCTGCTTTTTCCTTACGGCCGGGGTTGGGAAGCGAGTTTTTGGTAATAATGAATATCACAAGCGAGATAATCATCGCAACCACAGATGCTATGAACGAATAGTGAATACCGGTGTTGAACACTTCAAGGTATTTCTGGCAGAAAGCCTGGATGTCGCCGCTTACATTTCCGCCGACAGATGTTACGAGGGCGTAGAAATTGTCGATATTCTCAGTAGCCATGGTCGTAGTGGCTCCGAGGTACTGGTGGCAGAGCGCGGGAAGCGATGCGTCGTAGGCAAGGCCGTTTTGGCCAAGCCACCACGAGCGCAGCAAGGGAGCGACGAACGGCGCGATGAGACCACCGATATTAATAAATACGTAAAAAATCTGAAATCCCGAGTCGCGCTGAGAGGAATATTTGGGATTGTCATAAAGTTGGCCTACGATGGCCTGGAGGTTGCCTTTGAAAAGACCGTTGCCAAAAGCAATGAAGAATAGAGCCACGCAGGTGAGCGTGAGAAGCCATGTGGTGTTATCCGGGGTGGCGAGCACAGGAATAGCCAGGACGCAATATCCGACAGTCATGATGATGAGGCCCTGGATAATAGTGCGCTTGTAATTCTGCGTCTTGTCGGCAATGACACCGCCCACAAGGCTTAGCACATATATGCCGGCATAAAAGAATGAATAGATTAGAGTACTTGTCTCTTCGTCGAGACCAAATTTCGAGCAAAGGAAAAGCACGAGCACGGCATTCATTATATAATAGCCGAATCGCTCGCCCATGTTGCTCAACGCCGCAGGGATAAGCCCTTTTGGATGACTTTTGAACATAGTGATTATTGGATTTTAGTTATTTCTATTCTTTTTGTCGGTTTTGGGTGTAAAGTTAAATATAATCAACGGATATTGCAAACAGGGGTGATAAAATTTTTAACATTCCTTTCCGTAAACTTCTCGATGCAATGTCGTCGACATTGATTCAAGAGTCTTGGCGCCGACATGCCCCGACACCATAAACATGAGCGGGACTTCCGGCAGATCCTGGCTATACGGAGGCTGCACATAATCGAAATGGGGGTATGCCACAAATCCATGCCGCTCATAAAAGGCTATGCGCCGGCGCGCGTCATCACCCGTGGCAGCCGGCTCCACCTCCACCAGCAACGGCCGGTCTTCCGCGCCTACAACAGAATCAAGCAAACGGCCGCCCACTCCGCCGCCGCGTACAGAGGCATCTACGGCAAGATGTTCTATATAGGAGAAGCCATCGAAGTTCCATACAGTTGCAAAACCAACGACAGCCCCTGCCTCATCACGGGCAATTTCAAGCACAATCACGCCGGATTTCACTTTATCTATAAGATCGTTCCACGGACGTCGCTCTTCTTCCGGGAAGGAGGCATGGTATATTGTCTTTACCGGCATCAAATCTTCTGTGGTAAGCATATTATTATGTCAAAATTTATTAAAGATGCTTTTTTATTGCAAATTTATCAAAATATATTTATTAAATTTGCAAATAAATACGGAAAACTTAAAATTTCTAAGTTAATTAACGACTATGAATCGTCAGCAACTCGATAAAATTGATATCCAGATCCTTCGCAAATTGGGCGAGGACGGCCGAAAGCCCTATCTCGAAATAGCCCGTGAACTTGGCGTGTCGGGCGCAGCAATCCATCAGCGTCTCCAACGCCTTACGGCAAAAGGCGTGGTAAACGGCACGGAATGTCAAATAAACCCCGCCTCGCTCGGATATGAAACATGCGCATATATCGGGATTTTCCTCAACGACCCCACTAAATTCACCAAAGTAATCGAGGATCTCAAAAAGATACCCGAAGTTGTGGAATGTCATTTCACCACAGGCCACTACGATATCTTCACAAAAGTTGTGGCCCGCAACAACGACCATCTTCTTGAAATCATCCAAGACAAATTCCAGCGTCTTGACACATCGCGCACCGAGACACTCATCTCGTTCAAGGAAGTGTTCAAGCGCTAGTTCCCTATTGAAT